>DATNET010000359.1:0-5910 GCA_035606745.1 Tepidiformaceae bacterium | reverse complement strand
TATGCGCCCGGCGATCCGCCTTGGCGCGCTGGAGCAGGCACACTCCACATTCGTGTTTACGCACGACTCGATCGGGCTGGGCGAAGACGGGCCAACGCATCAGCCGATCGAACATCTCGCGTCGTTGCGAGCCATGCCGGGGCTTCGCGTATTTCGGCCGGGCGATGCGAACGAAACGGTGGCGGCGTGGAAGGTTGCGATCGAGTCGCGCGGGCCGACGGCCATCGTGCTCACGCGACAAGAGATTCCAACTTACGACGATGGGAAGCGCCTCCAGGAAGGCGCCGCGCGCGGCGCATACATTTTCGCCGACCCAGCGGAGGGAGCCCCGCAGGTCATCCTTATCGGCACAGGCTCGGAGCTCCAGCTCGCCGTCGGCGCGAAGGAGCTGTTGGCGAAAGACGGCGTCGCGGCCCGCGTGGTCAGCATGCCTTGCTGGGAAGTCTTCGCCGCTCAGCCGCAGGAGTACCGCGAATCGGTGCTGCCGCCGGGTTTACGCGCGCGGGTTTCGGTCGAAGCGGGGGCGACGTTTGGCTGGGAACGTTACGTGGGTGACGCGGGCTTCAGCATCGGGATCGACCACTTCGGTGCGTCGGCGCCGGGCCCCGTCGTCATGGAGCGATTTGGCTTCACGAAGGAGATTGTCGCGGAGCGAGCGAAAGAAGTGCTTCAGCGCCTTTCGCAAGGTTCGCGGTAAGGAAATACGTCGGCCCGTGGCTGGCTGGAGCTGGCCCGCGGGCGCTCGCACTGGAGGGCCGCTATGGCTAGTCCCGCAAAAGTAATCGCTACACAACAGCTCATCGCAAATGGCCAGAGCCCATGGTTGGATTACATCCGCCGTGATCTCCTGGAATCGGGCGGGTTCAAGAAAATGGTGGGGGACGGCTGGGTGACCGGTGTCACCTCCAATCCAACCATCTTCGAGAAGGCGATCGCCGGTTCGAATGACTACGATGCGGCGATGGCTGCGCTGGCCAAACAGGAGCCGATGAGCGCATACGATTCGTTCGTTTCGATCGCCTCGGATGACATTCGCGACGCCGCCGACGGACTTCGTCCGATCTACGAGGCCACTTCGCGCGTCGACGGCTACGTCTCGTTCGAACTGCCGCCGGGGCTCGAACACGATACCGCCGGTTCGGTGAAGGAAGCGAAGCGGCTGTTCGCGCTCCTCGACCGCCCGAACGTGATGATCAAGGTGCCCGGAACGGCTGAGGGCTGCGACGCCTTGCGCGAACTGACCGCAGCGGGGGTGAACCCGAACATGACGCTGCTGTTCAGCATTTCCATGTACGAATCGTGCGTTGAGGCCTACTTTTCGGGCCTTGAGCAGCGGCTCGCGGCAGGTCTACCGTTGGACCACCTGGCGAGCGTGGCTTCCTTCTTTGTCTCCCGCGTGGATACGGCAGTCGATGCCCAACTGCCGGAAGGTTCGCCGCTCCGGGGCAAGGTTGCCATTGCCAACGCCCGGGTGGCGTACAAGCACTTTATGGAGCGCCACTCGGGTCCGCGCTGGGAAAAGCTGAAGGCAGCTGGCGCGCGTGCCCAGCGGCCGCTGTGGGCGTCGACGGGCACCAAGAACAAGGCGTATTCAGACGTGCTCTACGTGGAAAGCCTGGTCGCTGAACACACGGTCAACACGATGCCGGAGGCAACGATCCAGGCGTTGTTGGACCACGGCAACGTGAGGCCATCGGTCGTGGATGCAATTCCGGGTGCGGAACGCGACCTCGCCGCGGCGAAGGACGCGGGGATCGACCTCGACGCCGTTACGGCCAAGCTTCTCTCCGATGGGCTTGCTTCGTTCCAGAAAGACTTCACAACGCTCCTCGACCGCGTGGAATCGGGTGTGGCCCAAAAACGTGGCGAAAGCCGCCGGGCGTGACGATGATGAGCGTACGGCGTGCTTCTCGCGGGCCGCACTTCGCCGAGGCGGGGCCCGGAGGTGAGGGAAGTATGACGCTGGAATGTCCGACGGGACAGGACATTGTGATCGTCGGTGCGACCGGCGACCTGGCGCGGCGAAAGCTTATCCCCGCGCTTTACAACCTTTATCTCGGGGGGTTGCTGCCGGAGGAAGGCCGGATCATCGGCTACGCCCGGGGTGCCTCCGACGACGAAGGTTTCCGCCAGCTTGCCGCCGATTCTGTCGCCGAGTTTTCGCGGCGGCCGTTCGATGAGACGCGGTGGCCGGACTTCATTAAGCGATTTACCTACGTCTCCGGAAGGGAAGAGGGCTACGAAGGGGTAAGGCGCCGCTGCACGATGCCGGACCGCCTCGTGTACCTCTCGGTGCCGCCGTCGGCGTTTGGGCCGGCGATCAAAGGGCTCGCGGAGGCGGGACTGGTCGATGGGACGCATCTCGTCGTGGAAAAGCCGTTCGGGCACGACCTACGCAGCGCGATAGCACTTACGGACACAATCCATGAGTTCTTCGACGAATCCCATGTCTTTCGCATCGACCACTACCTTGGCAAGGAGACGGTCCAAAACATCCTCGTATTCCGCTTCGGCAACGCGGTGTTCGAACGTGTATGGAACCGCGATGCCATCGACCACGTCCAGTTCACCGTTGCTGAGCGCCTGGGGATTGAAGGGCGGGGGGAGTTCTACGAAGAGACCGGTGCGCTGCGCGACATCCTTCAAAACCACGTGTTCCAGGTACTGGCACTGCTCACCATGGAGCCGCCGTCTTCGATCCTCGCGGAGCCGGTTCGAGACGAGAAGATCAAGCTATTTCGCGCGATGCGTCCACTAACCGAGGAGGACATGGTGCGAGGGCAGTACACATGCGGCACGATCGATGGCCAGGAAGTGCCGGGCTATCGCGAGGAGCCGGGCGTCGCGCCAGATTCGCAGACTGAAACGTATGCGGCGGTGAAACTCCAGATAGACAACTGGCGCTGGGCCGGGGTGCCGTTCTTTCTTCGTACAGGGAAGCATCTGCCGGCGCGCGCCACGGAAGTGGTCATCTCGTTTCGCGACGTGCCAATCCCGATGTTCGCCGACACGCACATTACGCATCTTCCGCCGAACAGGCTCACGATTCTCATCCAGCCAGAAGAGGAGATCCGCTTCGAATTCCTGGCGAAGGTGCCGGGCCCGCAAATCCACATCGAGCCCGTTACGATGCAATTCTCCTATGGCACGTCGTTCAGGACGAAACCGGCCGAAGCGTATGAGCGGCTCCTGCACGACGCGATGCAGTGCGACCCGACGCTATTCGCGCGTGCCGATAGCGTGGAGCGGTCCTGGGAAGTTGTGGAGCCCGTGCTCGAACATCTTCCGCCGGTGAAGCCGTACGCCGCCGGCACCTGGGGTCCCCCAGAAGCAGACGACCTCATAGCCCCAAGAAGCTGGGTCGTGCCCGGGTATGAAGCGCAATGACAGAGAACCAGCGGGCGCGCGAGCTCATAGTTACATCCGATATCGCGACCGTGGCCACCGGATTATTCGTTGAATTGCAGCCACGCACCGTCGCCCTGTCCGGTGGTTCTACGCCGAAGCCGGTCTACGAGCGGCTCTCCACGACGGATTTTCCCTGGGCCGAGCTGGAGGTCTTTTTCGGCGACGAACGCTGCGTCCCACCCGACGATCCTGCGTCGAACTTTGGGATGGCCAACGACGCGTTGCTTTCGAAAGTCCCGGCGCACGTTCACCGCATGCATGGCGAGGATTGCGACGCCGAAGGATATGCCGCCGTGCTGGCGGAGTCGTTTGGCGTGGGCATCCCAGAGTTCGACCTCGTGTTCCTCGGGCTTGGCGACAACGGCCATACCGCCTCACTGTTCCCCGGTGATCCGGCGCTCGAGGAGCGGCGCCGGACCGTGGTCCGTGTTGAGCGGCCGGACCATTCCAGACTAACGTTGACGTTGCCGGTCCTTTCGGCGGCGAGAGTAGCGATGTTCCTTATCTCCGGGAAAGAGAAACGACCGATGCTCGCGCAACTCCTTGCGGGCGGCGATATCCCGGCGGCGCGCGTCGCGGCCCAACGGATCATTATCGTGGCCGATGAAGCGGCGGCGGCCGGCCTGCCAACACCTTGAGTAGCGACAGCGGCCTCGTCATTCTCGTCGATGTTGACAACACGTTGCTCGACAACGACCTGGTGCGTGACCGGCTGGGCGAGCGCATCCGGGTGGAGCTTGGTGCCAGTGGCGCGGACCAGTTCTGGGCGATCTACGAACAGATCCGCATTACGTCCGGGCTGGTGGATTTTCCCACGACGATTGAGCGCTTTTGCAGGGAAAACCCGAACCACCCGCCGCGCGAACGGATCCACGACATCGTTTTTGGATTTCCGTTCGATGAAGTTGTCTACCATGACGCGGCGGCCGTGGTCGCGCACCTGGAAACGCTCGGCACCGCCGTCATCCTGTCTGATGGAGATGACAGCTTTCAGCCGCATAAGGTGCGGGCTTCGGGCCTGGAACGCATGTTTCAGGGGCGGGTGCTGATTTTCGTCCACAAGGAGTTGGAGCGGGAGAAGATCGAGGCAGCCTTTCCCGCGCGCCACTACGTGATGATCGACGACAAGCCCCGGATTCACCCTGCCATGAAATCAGCTTTCGGCGAGCGGATCACGACGGTGATGGTGAACCAGGGCCACTACGCGCACGACCCGACGTTGCGCGGGTTCCCCGGCGCGGACATCGTGATTCCGGAGATCGGGGCGGTGCTCGACCTCAGTATCGAGCAGCTTCTCGGCGCTGCCGGGGCGCAGCCGCTCGCTGCAGGCTGATTCGCAGCCGCCGACTGGTGGAGCGCAATCACCCGACCGCGCAAGATGTTCGGCATGCGTGGCTTGATGAGGCTCTGGACTGCGGCGCTCCTCCTTTTCCAGGCTCTATGGGTTGCTATCTCGCTCTATCAGACCGCCATTTCTTTGGCGGGGCGCATGAAGACAGCGCCAAAGCGCTCCGCACCGGCCGTCCTGCCGCGGCTTTTTCTGATCGTGTGCGCACGGAACGAGGCCCCGGTCATTCCACGCATCCTCGGGGATCTGCTCGCGCAGGACTACCCGCCTGATGCGTTCGAGGTGGTCGTCGTGGCCCATAATTGCACCGACGCCACCGCAAGCGTGGCCGAGGCGCGCGGCGTGCGGGTTATCGAACTCGGTACGAGGATGCCAGGGAAGGCGTCTGCCATCCGGGCAGGTCTCGCCGCCGCTGGCGAGGGGTGGGACTTCATCGGCGTGTTCGATGCGGACGCCAGTGTGCCCGCGGACCTGTTAGCCACGGTCGCGGAGGCCAGTCACGGCGAGGTCTGCCTCCAGGTGGAGACCATTCCGCCGGAATCGGACGAATGGCTTGTCGCGGGGTACGCGCTCGGCCGTCGCGCCCGAAACGCGCTCTGGTGGCGGCCAAGGGAGGCACTCGGGCTTGGCACCACCATCAGCGGCTGTGGCTTTTTCATCGAGCCGGAGCTCCTCCGTCACACGCTTCGTGGCCTGCGCACGCTCACTGAGGACCTGGAGGCCACGGCGCGGCTTTACAGCGAAGGGCACCGCGTGGCGTACGTTTCTTCCACGTTCGTTCGGGTCGGCGAGCCGCACCAGCTTGCGGCATCGATGAGACAGCGCTCGCGGTGGGCTCGAGGGCATTTCCGGGTGCTATTGCACGAATGGCCCCGGCTGTTTCGGCGCTCGCTGGGCGGCGACGCGCAGGCGTTCGACATGGCGATCTATCTTGCCGCGCCCACGCGGCTGCTTACGCGCAGCGCTGTGACCGCGTCGTTTGTGGCATCCGCTTTGCGGTTGTCGTTCGGTTTGCCACTCGGATTGGCGGCACTGGCATTTGGCGGAGAGTGGGGCGTCCCGGCTTACGTCTCATTGGCGGAACGCATCGTCCCGGCGAACCGCTCGGGCCTGTCGCTGGCGCTCCGCCACGGCGTCCTGAGCTTGTTGTGGTT
>DATNET010000349.1:0-5996 GCA_035606745.1 Tepidiformaceae bacterium | reverse complement strand
CCACCTGCTGGCCGTGGAGCTGGGCGTTGATGGCCGTCATCAGGTCGGTCTTTAGCTGTTCGCGTCCCGTCGGTGCGGCGAGGTCGTCGAGCGATTTGGCCCCGAAAACGCCAGTAGTGGCGTCGAGCACCTTGTGCATATCCGGTTCCATTGCGGCTGCGAATGCGGTGTTCTTGGCATCGATCGCTGGCGCCGCCGTGAGCCCAACGTACGAATGTTTCGGGTCGGCAAACTCGAGCGCGATCACCGCCAACACGTAGTGGGGGTCGTTGGATGCGGCCTTGAGGTTCATCTTCAGGCCCTCCCACGTCTCCGCAACCTTCGGGTCGGCGGGCTGGCCGAGGATGATTGTTGGCTTCGGCGCGGAGGCAATCTGGGCGGCCGTGAAGACAACCGGGGGCTTGGCCGCGAGGTAGTGCGGCTTCACGTAGAACCAGAACAGCGCCACGAGCAGCACGGCGCCCCCGGCAAGGACCTTCTTGTCTTTCATCATCTGCATTACCTGCTCCCCGGCGCCGCAAGCGATCGCTGAAGGTCCTCTTGCGTCGGGTATTCAATAACAATGTCGGCACGCCGGTTCAGCGAGCGCCCCTCTGGCGTGGCGTTATCAGCGATCGGCCGTGTGTCCGCGTAGCCAGCGAGGAAGAGTTGCGATTCTTTGAGGTTGCCGCTATCCGCCAGCACGCGCAGGACTCGCGAAGCCCGGGCAGCGGAAAGCTCCCAGTTTGTCGCGAAGTCGGGGTTATTTACGGGCACGTTATCGGTGTGGCCTTCGACCCGGATGATGTTCGGCAGGCCCTTCAACGCCAGGGCAACGGCGTCGAGCACGGCCTGGCTGCCTGGCTTGAGGTCGGCGCTGCCCGAATCGAAGAGCAGGTTGTCCTGCAGGCTGATGGTGATGGAGGTGGTATCGCTGCGCACCTGGATACTGCTTCCCAGCCCGTTCTGCCTGGCAAACGTGCCCAGCGTCTGGCTAAGCGCCACGAGGTCCTGTGATTTGACCTGGTCGATGCCTTCCGTGAGCCCGCTGCCGCCGGAATCGAAGATCGCGGAGGCGCCGGCATCGCCGGTTTTGATGTCCACGCTGAAGGCGTTGTCGATGGAGGTCTTCACAATTTTGAGCTTGTTGGGGTTTGCGTCGCTGGTCGCATACAGCACGACGAAAAGCGCGAACAGCAGCGTGAGCATGTCGGCATAGCTCACGATCCAGCGTTCATGGTTTTCGGGCTTTTCAGGCTCGGCAGCCTTCTTGCTCACGCCGCCTCCCGGCGCGCCCCGCCACCAGCTTCGCCCTCGGCGGTCTTCGAGCCCCGCTCCTTCGGCTGCAGGAATCCTTCAAGCTTCTCGCGGACGATCCGGGGGTTGTCGCCCGACTGGATCGACATGAGTCCTTCGATAACCACGTTGAGGGCATGGATTTCGTGCTTCGAGTTGTTCTTCAACTTCATGCCCAGCGGCAGCCAGAAGACGTTCGCGGTGAACACGCCGTAGAAGGTCGCGACGAACGCGGTGGCGATGCCGGGACCGATTTCCGCAGGCTGGTCGAGGTGCCCCATCACGCCCATCAGCCCCATCACCGCTCCCAACACTCCAATGGTGGGCGAGATGCCCCCGAGAAATTCCAGGGCAGCGAAGTTCCCTTCGTGACGGTGCTTCATAGAGTCGAGCTCGATCTCCATGATCTCGCGCAGCAGTTCGGGGTCCGTCCCATCGATCATGAGCTGGACGCCCTTGCGCGTGAACTCGTCGTGGATCTTGTCCACGTCGCCTTCCAGGGCAAGAAGGCCCTCGCGCCGCGCCTTATCGGCCATCCCTACGAAAAGTTCAACCGTGGCTGCCGAATCGTGCCCTTTGCCGCCCATGATCGCCTTGAGGATGTACTTCGGGAGGCCAATCATCGTCGACAGCGGCTGCGAAACCATGAGCGCGCCAATCGAACCCACGACGACGATCATCAGGCCCGGGATGTTGAACAACATCATCGGGTTGCCGCCCTCGATGGTGTTGCCGCCCACGATCCCGATCAACGCGAGCACGAGCCCCAGTACGGTCGCAAGGTCCACTTAGCTCGCCCTCCGCACGGCGCCAAAGCTCTGGCGGCGGAAGTCGGCGATGCGTTCCACGATTACCGAGGGAGGTTCGGAGCAGACATACTTGTGGCCGTTCGTGAGCGTGATGTGGGTGTCGTGCATGGCTTCCAACACCTCAATCAGGTCCGGGTTAATGAAGAAGGGCGTGCCATCGATGCGAGTGATCTGGATCATGGCTTTCCCTCCCCCAGCATGGGCTACACCAAAGACTACGGAGGCGGCTCTGTGCCGGTTATCGGGGAACGCCCCGCGGGCCCGGCCCGAGTCCCTCACTAACCACGCCACACTCCCTACTGTGGTTGGCTGCCGCGCCCGCGCTTGCGCCGGCCCAGCATGCTGAGCGCCGCGGCAAACCCCGGCACCGTGTTCTCGACACGACGAAGGCCCTGCCAAATGGCAGGGCCTCCCATGTATCAGTTTCGATGGAGTGCTAGCCCGCGAGCGCGTCCCCGCCAACCTGGGGGAATTCGCCGAGAAGCCGCTGTGCCTCATCCGCGCTTTCGAGCCGCACGATCCCCTTCCGAATCGCGTAGCGAATGAGGTCCGTGCGGTTGCGCGCGTGGAGTTTAGCCATGATGTGCGCCTTGTGCGCCTCGACCGTCTTGACGCTGATGTACAGCTCGTTCGCAATGCCCTGGTTGGTATACCCCTCCGCGATGAGCTGCAGCACTTCGCGTTCGCGGGAAGTCAACGTCTCCACGCCCGTGCGCTGGTCCGAACGCTTCGCCTGGTAGAGGACTTCAGCGATATCGAAGCCTTCGCTGAGCGCGCTCGAAAAGTAGCTGTTGCCGCGATGGACCGTCTGAATTGCGAGCACCAGCTCCGACACGTCGGACTTCTTGATGATGTAGCCCGATGCGCCCGACCGGATGGAATCGAGGAGCTGGTCCTCATCGACGAAGCCGCTGAGCATGACGACGCGCGTGGAGGGAGAGGAGCGGCGGATCTGGCGGGTCGCTTCGAGGCCATTCAGCCCGGGCATGACCACGTCCATCAGCACGACATCTGGCGAGAGCTTTTCGACCGCCTGGACGGCCTCACGGCCGTTTTCAACATCCGCGATCACTTCGAGTTCGGGTTGGCTTTCGAGCAGCATGCGCAGCGCCTGGCGGATGACCGCATGGTCGTCGACCAGGAGGATGCGGATGGCGCGGCCGCGCGACGGCTGCTGGGCGCCCGCCGGTGCCGTCGTGAAGCGGCTGCCAACCGGGCGGCCCGTAGTGCGTAGCGAATTCATGGTCAAAGTGTTCCCCTCCCGTGTGCTTCCCTACGGGTTCGCCGACCCGGCACTTCCACGCCTGAGCGAGGTGCGCCGCTGCATTGACGGCTGATAAAACCCTTAAGACTTTCGCAGTCTAGGGCGATGTTCTGGGAGGCGTATTGGGGCAATCCCGCATATCGGCGCCATCTCTCCCTGCACATAAGGGAGAAGAAACGCGTGACTGTAGACCTGCCGGTAACCCTCCCGCGGAGCGCCGCCGGGGCACCCGGGCAACGACGGCGGGCCAGCGCACCGCCATAACGGGAAGTGCGAGCGCCGAAGTTAGACGCTAAAAAATGCTCGCTCGATGTGGCCGGGCTCGCTCAGCAGGTGGATCTCGGAGCGCAACGCCATGACCGGTGTGCTATTAGCCGAATTTTCCGCCGCCTGCTCGTCCGTGTAGATAGCAATACGTGCAATTTCGCCACTGTCATCGTGCGGCTTCATGAGGTAGCTCTCGATGCAGCCCTCTTGTTCGAGGACGAGGCCTGTCAGCTTGCGCATGAAATCTTCCATGCGTTGGGCTTCACCCGGCCGGGGCTTCATGATCGAAAGGCGGATATACGGCAAACGGGAACTCCTCCATCTGTTAGCGCGAAATGATAGAGAAGAGCTCCCAAAAGGGAAAGCAGAAGAACAAGAAACGTCCCTGGATTGGCCTCCAGGGACGTTTCATTAGATACATCAGCCGCCGAACGCCGGCGGTGGGTCAGAGCCGCAGCTTGCCGTGCGACGGCTGGCGGCGGCGCTGACGCTGGGGCAGCGCGGCTTCCTCAGCGGCGAGGTCCACGGGCGGGCTGGTGAGTACTTCGTGGACGTAGCCGCACATGATGCAGCTCCCGTAAGTGCCGTGCCAATCGCGCTCGACGATCATCGAGCCGCGGCACTTGGGGCATGACTTGGGTGGGGCCTCTTGCAAAGCCGGCATAATGGGTTCCCTCCTAAAGTTGCAACGACAAGTTCGAGGTACAAGCACAGAAAAAAAGACCTCGAAACGAGCTACCTGCTCGCCAGGCCTTCCTGCCGCCGACGGGGTTAGCTGACGGGTTCGGACGGAAGGTCGCCCTATCAACCGCATGGGAAACGGTCGAATTCACCCCAGGATTTGGTTCCCCCGCTGCGCCTTAAGCGCATTAGGCAGTGATCAACGTGTGTCAACCGAGCGCGTGTACGGACGATCGCTCGTCCAGACCTGACGCTAACAAGTTCGTAACAAAGGTGTCAACCCCTGATTGCGAAAATCGTCACAAATTTACCGCTCAGTTGGCATAACCCCGCCCTCAACTCAGGGTTTACCCGCATTCCGCGCAAGCGGCGTCGCCGCGCCACCGCCATCGAGGGTGCTCGGAGACGGGGCGGCCGCCGGCTGATCCGGCGCCTCTACCGTCTGCGATCTGTCTCGCCAGAACCAGATACAGCCGAGCGTGAGGCCGGATCCGGCCATGCCGCAGACATTCGCAGCAATGCCAACGACGTCGCCACGAGAGGCGAAGTAGACGAGATAGCAGCCCAGCCCAACGAAGAGCATCGCCCAGGCTGTCACGGAATACCCCTGCACATCGTGGGTGCGAAGGATCTTGATCGTGTTGGGGATGTAGAACACCTGCGTCAGCACGACCGCCAGCCAGCCGATGAGTTCGAACACCACAGAATGGTAGCAGCGAAGCGGGTAACGAGGCGCCGCCTGGCACCCTGGCCTATCACCGTCAATCGCGCAGCCTGAGCTCACCCTCAAGGAGGCCCATTTGCACGATGTCTTCGTAACGGCCGTACTTGTACATCGCCTCCCGGAGGACGCCTTCCTGTTTGAAACCAACCTTTTCGTAGACGCGTCGGGCGCGCGCATTGCTGGCATACACTTCGAGGTCGATGCGGTGAAGGTTCATGGTCTCGAAGCCGAAGCGGCAGATGACGCGCATCGTGTCGGTGCCGTAGCCGCCGTTCCAAAACTGCTTGTCGCCCAGCGCAATGCCAAGCGTGGCGCGGCGGCTCTCGGGACTCGTCTTCTCCAGGCCCACGCCGCCGATCAGCCGGCCCTCCGTGATCGTCTCCACGCCGAAGCTCGCGTGGTTGTAGCTGATCTCGGCCGCACTTTCGATGAATGCCCGCTCCTGCGCATGGGACAGCGGATACCGGACCGTCAGGTGCTCCGTGACCTCCGGGTCGTTGAACCAGCGATAGAGCATCGGTTCGTCGCCTGGTTCACGCGCCCGGAGACGCACGAGTTGTCCTTCGAATGGCGATTGCATAACTTCCGGCCTCCTTCTCTGGTGGCTTCTTCGACGAGCGTGCCGAGATCGAAAAGGCCCACCATTTCGATGGGCCAGCACGCGTCAAACTGAGATCTGCAAATCTGAGTCAGCGGCCCGCCTCTTGCGCTGTTTGCGCCGCGGCACCGGCACGATCTCGAGAGACCAAACCAACGTGGGCGCCGCGAGCTGTCATGACCTGCATCTTCAGCGCAGCCTAGCGAACCAGCCGGTGGCAGGCAAGACTGCACACGTCGCATGAGTACTCCCGCGGCGAAACGCTCTTGCGGCGTCCCATCACCGCTCGTAGCCTTCCGTTATGCAAGCTCCTCCGGCACGGCGCCGTAGTCATGAGTCCGAAGTTGGATGCTGGGAAGTCACCTCGCGCGCGCCGCA
>DATNET010000337.1:0-2851 GCA_035606745.1 Tepidiformaceae bacterium | reverse complement strand
GTACTGCCGACGGCACTCCCGCTGAGTAGCACGTTGGCGTCAACGATGATTGTTCGCAGCTGTTCGCTCCCGCACCCACTCATTCCTTATAGCGCGAACCTCCCTCACGGCCAGATCCATAATCTCGTCATCGGACATGTGGAGGGTTGCGGCGTGTTCCCGTGATTGCTCCAGCAGTGCGAGCAGCGTCTGTCGCGCCAGCTCCTCTTTGGCCTCGAGGCCCTCTTCGATGAGGTGGCCGATGGTTTTACCCTGAGAGGCGGCCTGCATCTTCAGCCGCCGGTGGCGTTCGTCGGATAGGGTGATGGTGAGTCGTGCCATGCGCTCACTTTAGCACCAACGCACCAGCTCACCAACACACCAGCGGGGCGGATACCGGTCCGGCGAATTCCTTCCGGAAATCGCGTAGACTCCACTTTCACTACAGACACAGGAGGCCATCGTGGCCGACAGTTTCGAATTCCCGGTCGACCGCACGGCGGTGATGCTTTTCGCGCGGTCGCTGCTGGACATCAACCCGGTTTTTTCGGACCCGAATGACCCGGCAACGAAGGCGCTGGGCGGGATCGTGACGCCGCCGACGTTCGTGCAATCGAGCGCGCACTGGCAGCCGGATTACCCGCTCGACCTCACGCGTCCGCGCAGCGGCCCTCCGCCAGCGCACCGTGGTGACGGCGGTGGCGGAGGGCTGGGACGCGGCCTGCACGCGGAACAGCATTACGAGTATCACCATCCGATCCACGTTGGCGACACGCTTACCGTGACCACGAGGCCGGGCAATCGCTGGGAGAAGGAAGGGCGTCGCGGGGGCAAGCTGCTATTCAGCGAATCCATCAGCGAATATCGCAACCAGGACGGGGTGCTGTGCGTGACGGCCACCTCGGTTGGAGTCCAGACCGAACGCGCCGTGGACCAGTAGGGAGGCTGAGATGAGTCTGAAAGTTGGAGATACCCACGAGGCGGTCGTGGTGGAGAACATCAACCGCACACATATCGTGAAGTACGCCGGGGCGAGTGGCGATTTCAACCCTCTGCACCACGATGAAGGCGCGGCGAAGAGCATGGCCGGCTATCCGTCGGTTTTCGCCCACGGCATGCTATCGATGGGGCTCACGGGGCACATGCTGACCGATTGGCTTGGGGCCGGCGCTCTGAAGAAGTATGGCGTGCGGTTCACGAAGCAGGTCTGGCCAGGCGACACGCTGACTGCCAGGGGTGAGGTCACGAAGGTCGAAGACGGGCTTGCGACGATCAAGGTAGTGACGGTCAATCAGAACGGCGAAAGCGTGGTCGAGGGGGAGGCAGTGGCGGCCGTTTAACCGCTTCGGCTTCGAGTGGATTCGTTGGCAGGGTCGCGATGACGGAACTACCCGGCAACTCCCGCCCCGGTGTGCACCTCATGACCGTCTGTCTCGACTGTCGCGACGCGGAAGAGATGGCGGCGTTCTACACGGGCCTGCTGGGCTGGGAGGTTGTAGGCCGCGACCACGACTTCATCCTCGTGAACAGCCCGGACGGCGGCGTTGGGCTGTCTTTTCAAGAGGAAGCCTGGTACCAGCCGCCCGTTTGGCCCGAAGAGCCCGGCGAGCAGGCCAAAATGATCCATCTTGATTTGCAGGTCACGGAGCTCAAATCCGCCGTAGCCCGCGCGCTCGCCTGCGGCGGACGGCTCGCGGCGAGCCAGTTTCGGGACGACCTAAGGGTGATCCTCGACCCCGCCGGGCATCCGGTGTGCCTTTGCCTGGACTGAGCCCCTGGCCAGGCCGGCCCGCTCAGGACGTTTCTTCTGGCTCAGGGGCGGATTCCCGGAAGGCGTGCATGTCGTAATCCATCCCGTAGATCCGTTTGAGGTCGGCGATTGCGGCGAGGGCACGCTTGCCGTGGGGGCTTGCGGCCTGCTCGCCGACCTCGCCGAGCGGCTCGAAAGAGTGGAGGACGATCTTTTCGAGGAGTTGGCCGAGGCTGATGCCTTCGAACTCGGCGAGGCCCTTGAGGACTTTCACCATTCGGCGCTCCATGCGCACGCCGAGCTGGACGCGGTCGACACCGATGGGATCTGCTGTTGGCTCTGGCATTTTCGGCGGTCTCCTGAACTACCATGGGACATTGGTACCAATGTAACGTGCTTGGAGACAATGTCAAGAGTGACATTCGTGCTTTGAGATCGCGTCATCTGCTGTCAGGCTATGGGTGTGGGCACCGAATATCGCGAGGAGCCGTGCAAATCGGCGTTGAACCGCGTCAAAGGCATGGGGGATCGCTTTTCGTGGTCGCTTAATCCGTACATGGGCTGCGCGCACCGCTGCACATTCTGCTATGTGCGAGGGTTCGAACTGCGCGCCGACCGTCCCTGGGATGACCGTTACGGCACCTCCATCCGGGTCAAGACGAATATTGCTGATGTCCTTCGGGCCGAACTTCGACGGCGGTCGTGGAAGCGCGAGTTGGTCACGATCGGCGCGGCTACTGACCCTTACCAGCCGGCCGAGGGACGGTTCCAACTTACCCGGCTGTGCATCGAGGCGCTTGCAGCCGCGCGGACGCCGATCAGCATCATCACGCGCGGACCGCTCATCGTACGGGACATCGATGTCCTTGCGGCGGCGGCCGAGCGGGCCCCCGTGCGAGTGAGCTTTTCGGTGCCCACGCTCGATTGCGACGTATGGCGGACGACGGAGCCGGGCACGGCGCCGCCGCAGCAGCGCCTGCGCGCGCTCGAACGCCTTGTCGGCGCCGGGATTGAGGCTGGCGTGAGCGTGGCACCAATCCTGCCGGGCCTGTCGGATAGGCCGGAGCAGCTCGAAGCTGTGGTGCGGGCGGCGCGCGATGCCGGGGCCACGCACCTGTGGTG
>DATNET010000334.1:0-2823 GCA_035606745.1 Tepidiformaceae bacterium | reverse complement strand
CGCGGACTTCCCACAGTGGCCGCCGCATGGTCTCATGTCAGAGGCCGAACGACAGCCCACTTTTCGCACTGCCGGATACGCCGGATCGCCCGTCGCTGCGCCAGCCAAGGAGTCCCGTGCGCCGAACTCACTTATCTCCCCTCTCGCGCGTCGGGCCGGCAGCGGTGGTCGGCATGGTTGCCGGGGCAGTGCTCCTGGGACTCGCCATCGCAGGCAGTCTCGCCGGGTCCGGGTTCGGTGCACGCCGGGCCTCGGCCGCTGCTCGAACCGACGGTGTGACGGCACCGTCCGTGGTCGAGGAGGTGCGGTACACGTGGTCCGGGACGCATGTCGTGGAACATCGCATCCTCATCGACACGAGCGTCGTCGCCGACCCTTCGGCGGCAGCTGACCAGGTAGCCGGGCCGGTGTCGGAGCTCTCCAGCGACGGCCCCACGGCGCAGTACGTGCTCAATCCGTGGTCCTGGCCCGAGCCGGCGATGCCGATCAGCGTGTCGTATAACCCATCGCTGCAGTCGCCGCGGCCATCGCTCGCAGCTCCGATCCAGAACGCGGTGGACCAATGGTCTTCGGCGACGCCCGCTACCTTCCGGTTCGTTTACGGAGGCACCACTTCGGCACAGACGGGTGCGTGTGACGGCGACGGAGTGCCGGACGGCGTCAACACGATCGCTTACGTGACCACACTGCAACCCGGGATCCTGGGTCAGACCTGCACGCTGACCGCCTCGGACAGCGCCGGCGGGAAAGCGGTGCTGTTCGAGTTCGACATGCAGCTGAACTGGACCATCGACTGGGGTGGCCAGACGGTGCAACCCGGGCAGTACGACGTATTTTCAACGATCCTGCATGAGATGGGGCACGCAGCCGGGCTGGCTCACTCGTGCCCTCTGAATTCGAGCAGTTGCACAGCAAGCGATATCGCTGCGGTGATGTATGCGTCGCTGAAGCAGGGCGTGGAGAAGCGAGCGCTCACCCAGGATGACATGGACGGATTGCGGGCGCTTTATCCTGGTGGCCCGCCGCCGATGCCGCCGCTACCGCCCTTCAACCGGCTGTTCGGCATCCGCGTTGCCTCGGTCTCGCACGACTGAAGAGACGCTAGCGGCTGCCGAGGGTTTCGACGTTGAATAGCTGCCGTTCGCCGCGTTCGACTACCGCTTCCATGCGGCCAAACCAGTCACGGAACTCGGGCGTTGAGAACATGGCAGCTTCGGCCTGGTTGGCGGCCGCGTAGGCTTCGAGGTCCGCGTGCTCAGTTTCGACGTTGATGGTGAACATGGGACCGGTGGCATCGGTGTAGAGGCGGCTGCCGGAAATGAGTTGGGAGCCGAAGCCCGACGACAGCTCGCGGAACAGCTCCACGAGCGTGTCACCCTGCCCGTATTTTGCTTGAAAGACCATGCGTTCGACGATCATGTTGCCCTCCAGAGCGGCGATGGAGCCGTGACGAGATTTATGCCAATATTGGCGCGCGCCATTTATAACATTGTGGAGAAGGATTGGCTAGCGGAGCTGAGCTAGCAGCCGATCGTGGGCAACCGCCGGGGCGTGCGCTTGCTCAGGCTGCGTTCGCCGTGGCTTTATGGCCGGCTTTGACCCGCGCTCGCGGGCTTAGTGGGTGTGGCCTCCGGGGCCGTGCGAGTGGCCGTGCCCGCCGAAGTCGTCGCCGCCACCCATGCCCGACATGCCGCCCATGCCGCCGAAATCGTCATCGCCGCCGTCGCCGGAGTCCCATGGAGCGGGGCCGTCGCCGAACGATTCCTGGGCGATGCCGACGACGGCGAAGCCGCCGATCGCCTTTTTCGCCTGCTTGCCACACTTAGGGCAGGGGATAAGTTGAAGGACTTCGCTCATGGGCATGCGCTTTTCGGTGTGAGTGCCACAGGAGGGACAGACGTATTCGTAAAGTGCCATCGTGTGATCGTGGCGGGTCGGGGCGTGCGGGTCAATCGGCCGGGGCACGCGGGGCACCGGGAGAGCGCGCTCAACGCTTATACTCCGGCTAACGCACACAAACTGAAGGAGTCGACATGAACGAACAGCAGGAAGCCGCGAAGAAGACGACGCTGCGGCTTATCCCGTACGGGCTCTACATATTGGGCGCGCGCGATGGCGATGAAATGGCGGCTGGCGCCATCAACTGGGTGACGCAGACTTCGTTTGCTCCGCCGCTTGTCGCGATGGGCGTGAAGACGGACAGCAACCTCTACGCGGTGTTGAAGCGGAGCGGGAAGTTCGGGCTTTCATTCCTCGCCTCGGGCCAGAAGGACCTTGCGTTCGCCTTCTTCAAGCCGACGGTGGTAGAAGGGGACAAAATCAACGGCCACCATTTCGAAACGCAGGAAACCGGCGCGCCGATCATCACCTCGGCGACGGCCTGGGTGGAAGGCACAGTGCGGGGCGAACTGAATCTCGGCGACCATAGTCTGTTCGTGGGCGAAGTCACGAATGCGCACGTGCGCGCGGAGGGCCCGATGTTGACGCTCGACGAAGCCGGCGTGAAGTACGGCGGTTAGCCGGCACACCGAGGCGGTGTTGCCTACGCCTCGGCGCGGTCGGTCTCGTACGGGTCGGAATGCCTGACGACCCGGCGGAAGCGGTCGTAATTGGTATCGAAGCGGCGGACAGTGGCGGCGCGATGGATGCCCTGATGTTCGCATGCTGAGCCGACGGAGCAGCTTGCGCAGCAATAGGGCCGGCCGGCCATGAGGTGCGGTGGAGTGGTGAAAGCGGCGTAGCAGCGGATGCAGCGCGCTGGAGTCTCGGTAGCCATCGTGTCTCCCGTTGTTTTCGACGAGCGGACCTCGCCGACAGGTTGGC
>DATNET010000327.1:0-4167 GCA_035606745.1 Tepidiformaceae bacterium | reverse complement strand
AAAGCCATCGAGCGATGTCGTTATGGCATAGATTAACTTACCCATTGTTCCCTCGACCCGGAATATCCGCCGTCCTATTCGATGCGCCCCATCGTGGATGTCCATCGGTTTTCGGGCAAGGCAACGCCCCGAGTGAGTCTTGCCTGCCCGCCACTGCGCGTTGTTCGGTGCTAATAGGGCTCGGAAGTGCCGGCGCTCTCTTTCTCCTCGATGGTGTCCCAGTCTTCATCCCGCAGTGGCTGGAGCTCGCCTTTGCGGTAGGAATCGTAGATACGGAAGAGGACGTCTTTGTGGGGCCGGATGCGGCCGATGGGGCAGGCCTCCCAGTCCTTCTCCGATTCGTCGCAGTAGCCCATGCGGAGTTCGCCGCACTTCGGTTGCAGGAAGCGGCCGAGTTCGGGCACGACTTTCATCACTTCGGACCGCATGAGCGCGGCGACCTTGCGAAATTCCCACTGGGCACGCGTGCACAGCCGCAGGTCGCAAATATGGAGCAAGCTGACGAAGTTGACCGTGATCTTGAAGTTGGTGTTGGTCGCATTGGGCAACAGGAAACGGGCGTCTTCGGCAGGGACTCCGGCAGCGACCATCTCTTCGTAGAGGTCGCCGACCTGGTCGAAGAGGGCGTCCATCTTGTCGGCCATGCCGGCCTTCTTCACCGTCTCCGGGACGGTATAGGGGAATTCGCCAGCCTTATAGGTGACGTAGCGCTGGCTCTGCTGTTCGAATGAGATGCCCACGCGGTGGCGGACGAACTGGTGGCTGAAGGCGCGGGACACGCCACTGATGGCAAATTCGAACGAGACCTGTTCGAGAGGGCTGTTGTGGCCCGTCTTGAGGCGCTCCTCGATAAATGTGCGCATCTGCGCCTGGGTAATGCGGTCGTCTTCGATGCGGGTCGCGACCTGTTGCGGCGTGAGCTGGCTATAGCAGGTGCGATAGGCCATGTAGAGCGACCGCATGGGGTCGGGGGAGTGAGAGAGCAGGGTGACCTGGATCATGGGGTTTCCGATCAGCGTTTTGTGCCGGTCCAACGTTTGGACCGGGTGCTCTATCCATTCTCGCACGAAGAATTGAGAACATGGTTTAGCGGTTTCAAGATTCACCTGGGGACGCATGACTATGTCGCGGCTGGAGTCGCGTTTCCAGCGCTAGCGTTGCCTCGCTGCCTGGCAGATGAGCTCCACCGCTTGCGGGACGCGGATGTGATCCGTGTTGAGGCAGATGTCGTAATTGGCGGCGCTGAGCCAGGTCACTCCGTGGAAGCGGTCGAAGTAGGCTGTCCGCTCGTTGTCGGAGTTGGTGATGATGCGGAGCGCAGCCGCTTCGTCGGGAGCGATGCCCATTTCGCGGACACGCAAGGCGCGCAGCGGAGTGGAGCCGCTGATCAGCACCTTGAGGGTGTCCCAGCGGTTGTTCAGAACGACCTGGGCGGCGTGGCCAAGGACGACCGCGTCTCCCTCCCTGGCGAGCGCACGAAGGACGTCGTAAATAAGCTCGCGGTAGTGCTCCGAGGTGTAGAGCGGGTTCGACATGAGCGGTGTGGGGTCGTACCAGGCGAGCGACGTGAGGGCGCGGTTACCGCTCAGGGCTTCCACCATGCGCTGCTTGAACGATGGCGCATGTTCGGCCGAGATGACGGCTTGCAAGGGCACACCGGCGGAGTGCGCTGCCCGCTGGATGACCTCGTCGTCGAAGTAGCGGAATCCCAGCTCCTCGGCGACGCAGCGAGCGATATGCTCGCCGTTGGTGCCGATCTGCCTGGACACCGTAACCATCCGGACGTTCACATGCCGGCCTCCTCAGTGGCGGCGGCAACCTGAGGCGTCTTCCGCGCCGGTGCGGCTAAAGCGGGTCCGCGCTCTGCCGTGCCTCCTGAATCGCGCGTGCTCGCTCTAGTGGCTCAAACTGGGTTGCGCCGCGCCGGCAGGCTCCATGGCGAGCCGCCGCGACATCTCTGTGTCTGCCTTCTTGTCGTTGATGAACCAGACGAGGAACAGCGGCAGGACCATCAGCGCCACGCAGGCGAGATAGGCGTCGCGGTAACCAAGTTCGGCTGCGTGGGTGGTCACTGGGCCGCCCGCCGCATAGAAATGCTGACGGGTGATGGCAACGGTGGCAATAAGCGCCACCCCGAACGAGGCTGCTACCTGGCGCAGCGTGTTGTAGGCAGAAGAGCAAGGTCCCTGCTTATCGTTTTCAATCGGCCCGAAGATGATGGTCTGGGCGGCCACCATGGCGAAGGCGAACGGCAGGCCGCGGATGGTGAGAAACGTCACGATGATCCATGCGGGCGAACTGGCCGTGAGGAAGGCAAACGGGGCCATCGTGAGGACGGCGCCGGTGAAGCCGACGATCATCATCCGGCGAGGGCCCACGCGGGTGTAGATGCGTGCCGCAATCGGCAACGAGATGGCCGTGCCGATAGCGGAGGGAGCCTGGATGAGCCCGGCTTCCAGGGGCGAGCGGCCCTGCAGCTCCTGCAGATAGAGCGTGAGGATGAAGATGAAGCCCGAAAACACGCCGAATGCGGGCATGATCATGGCGTTGCCAAGCGTGAACAGCGGCCGCTTGAACAGCGAGAGGTCGATCATCGGCGGGTGTGCCCGCAGCTCCTGCCAGACGAATACGGCGCCGAGGGCGATGCCAGCGAGGCCGCCGAAGACGACCTTATTCGAGGTCCAGCCGGATGTTGCCGCCTCCGAGAGGGCGTAGAGCAGCAGTGCAGCGCCCACACCGCCTGTCACCAGCCCAATGAAGTCGAACCCGGTGCGCGCGTAGGGCTCTTTGTGTTCGGTGAGGTACTTGAGGCCGAAGAGGAAGCCGATGATGCCGATCGGCAGGTTGATGTAGAAGATCCACCGCCAGCTGACGTATTCGATCAGGTAGCCGCCGAGCACCGGGCCCATCGTTGGGCCGAACACCACGGGGATGGAGATGATGGCCGAGGCTTTGGCTCGCTCCGCACCGGGGAATTCGCGCGAAAGCATGGCCGTGCCGACGGGGGTCATCATGCCGCCGCCCATGCCCTGCAGGAACCGGAAGAAGATTAGCTCCTGGAGCGAGCGCGCCTGGCCGCAAAGGGCAGAGGCGATGAGGAAGATCGCCATCGCCGTGAGGAAAGATTTTTTCGTGCCGAAGCGGTCGGAGAGGAAGCCGGCGGCCGGGATAAAGACGGCGAGGCTGAGGAGGTAGCCCGTGACGGTCCATTCAACGGAGGCAGTACTGGCGTGAAAATCTTTGCTGAGCTGGGGCACCGCGATGTTGACGACGGTGGAATCCACCATGTCCATGAACAGCCCGAACATGAACACGATGGCAACGATGTACTTGTAATGGAGCCGTCTGACCATGCTTCACCGGTTGCGAAAGGCCGCGAAAGAGAGGGACGCTGAACAAGCCTACCGTCACAGGAAATAGTTCGTCTAGTCCTAAGCGTTGCGTGCGGTGGGCCGGGTAGCTGGCGATGCGCCGGGCGGCGCTCAGGACGTGTCGCAGGTGTCATCCCTCGCTGGCGCCGTCCAGGAGTGGGACGCGTTCGCACGCTCGGGCGAGCCCGTCCATGGCAGGAAAGACCGTCTCCCCGAGGGCCGTGAGCCGATACTTGGGCGCGGGCGGGTATCCATCGCCAACTTCGCGGTCGATGAGGCCCGAGACGTCGAGGTCTTTGAGCGCGAGTGCAAGCGCGCGCGAGGTGATGCCCGGCAGGGCAGCCTGCAGTTCGCCGAAGCGCGTTGCGCCGCGGCCTGCGGCGACGAGCACGAGCATCGGCCACTTCTTTAGCGCGACGCGGCGAAGGCCGGTATCGACGATGACGGCCACGGCGCCAATGCAGGCCTCGCCCACACACTCGCCATGAGCCGTCAGCCGGTATTGGTGGCGGGTAGGGTGTGCGCGCCCGGGCTCGGGGGCCACCAGGCCGTTGACCATGAGCCCGGTGAGCGTGGCCGTGAGGGTGTCGCGGCTGGCTTCCAAACGCTGTGTGAGTTCGGCGAACGTGCAGGAGCGTTCGTTGTAGAGCGTGGCGACGATGGGGACGGACCAGCGATTGTGAAAGAGTTGTATGCAGCGGGAAAGGGGGCTTGAAGAACGTATTGACATGAAACTACACGTAGTATACTTTCCCTACTTCTGGGGGCAAGCCCTTGGAGCGCAGCTCTGAGGGAC
>DATNET010000395.1:0-2528 GCA_035606745.1 Tepidiformaceae bacterium | reverse complement strand
AGCTCCGCAGGACAACACCCTGGCTGAGCCGACTGGGACACGGGTTCCTCCGTTCGCGTCAACATGGCGGCGGGAGCACCTGTCGTTGGACGAGCGGGTGGCCCGGGGCCGGGCCGCCCGGACTGAGGCGCCACGCTCGGCCCATGGGCGGTGGGCACCCGCGCCGGACCGGCCAGACCCAGTGGCGCTACTGGAGGAGCAGGCGGCGTCGCGTGTGCCGATGCTGGTCCCAATCCGCTACGGGCGGATGCTGGCCTCGCCTTTTACCTTTTACCGGGGCGCCGCGCTGATCATGGCTTCTGACCTGGCGGGCACCCCCGTCTCAGGCGTAACGGTGCAGCTGTGCGGTGACGCGCACCTCTCGAACTTCGGTCTGTTCGGCACGCCCGAGCGGCAGATGATCTTCGACATCAACGATTTCGACGAGACCCTGCCCGGCCCGTGGGAGTGGGACGTCAAGCGCCTGGCGGCCAGCTTCGAGATCATGGGACGCGACCGGGGCTTCTCCCGGGCCGACCGCCGCGCCATCGTGATGGCCGGAGTGGCCGAGTACCGCGACCGTATGCGCCAGGCCGCCGGGATGGGAGGCCTGGAGGCCTGGTATGACCACCTCGAAGTCGGGATGCTGCTCAAGCTGGTCCGCCAACAGGTCCGCGTCAAGCAGGTCACCAAGGCGGAGGCTCGGGCGCTCAAACGGGACGTGACCAAGGCATATGCCCGGGACAACACCCGGGTGTTCGCCAAGCGCGCCGCCAAGGTCGACGGGGAGCTGCGGATCGTCGCGGACCCACCACTGATCATTCCGATCGAGGAGCTCATCGAACGAGGCTCGGAGTGGGAGGACCCGGAGCCGCTGATCAAGGACCTGCTCAACACCTACCGGCGCACCCTCGGGACCCACCAGCACCCGCTTGAGGAGTACCGCTACGTCCACGCGGCCTACAAGATGGTCGGCGTGGGCAGCGTGGGGACCCGCTGCTACATCCTGCTGATGCTCGGCCGCGACCACAACGACCCTCTGTTCTTGCAGACCAAGGAGGCGCAGCCCTCCGTACTGGAACGCTTTTTGGGCAAGAGCACCTACCCACACCATGGCCAGCGAGTGGCGGCCGGCCAGCGGCTGATGCAGGCGGCGACCGACATCTTTTTGGGCTGGATCCGCATCAGGGGGCTCGATGGCGTGACTCGCGACTACTACGTGCGGCAGTTTCACGACTGGAAGGGCAGTCCCGACATCGACAGCATGCTCGTGCCCGGCGCCACCCTGTACGCGCGCATCTGCGCCGCGACCCTCGCTCGCGCGCACGCCCGCTGGGGCGACCGGATCGCCATCGCCTCCTATCTAGGCAAAGGAGATGCCTTCGATCGGGCGATCGCCGCGTTCTCCGCCGCCTACGCCGACCAGAACGAAAAGGACTACGAGGCGTTCGCCGCAGCCGTAGAGTCAGGGCGGCTTACCGCCCAGACCGGTCTCTAGACCCCGCCATCTGCCGGCCTAGGCGAACAGGCCAGAACCGCGCGCCGCCGGCGGCCCGTCCGCTAACGAACAGTCCCTCGTCTGAAGTACGGGGACGGCCGGCGACGATCTCGGCGAGGGGCGCCTCAAACTCTGGGTTCGTCCTCAGGTCGAGCAGTGGGCAGCTCAGCAGGCTGCTCAGGGGCGTACGCGTCGCAAGCGCGGATCCACTCGCTGATCACGCCGGCTCCCAGCGAAGGTTCTTGATTCAGCGAGTCCCCGGGCCCGACCCCGCACCCCGACGACACCAATCAGACAGATCCCGCATCCTCGACGCCGGCGGGGCCAATTGGTTCGCCGCCGAAGGGCCAGTCCAGCGAGCGTCCCGCCGACCTCGCCCGCGCCCAGGGTCGTCAAGCACGATGCCTACGGACTCGCGGTGTCGACCTTTATCGCTGTGATGGCATCGCTAAAAGTTGTCCCGCCATTGCACGTGTTCTCGAGCGTTCCGGCAGCAGTGAGGTGAACGACGCCTTCGTCGGATACCTCGCCATTCCCAGGATTCAAGGGGATCGTCACGCCGTTGGAGCCATTCTGCGCGGAAAGAGCGGTGCCGTTGGCGCTGAGGAAACAGCTGGCTTGGACTGGGGAGGAAGTCGAGTTTCCGATGGACGCTTCGGCGTAAACCATGTAGTCGCCAGCGGGAACCGGCAACGACACGGCGGAAGTGACCGATTTGGCGAAGTACCCGTTGCTTGGTCCGACCGGTCCCTGAACGCCCTGAATGCCCTGAACCCCTTGGGGACCCTGCGGGCCACGATCGCCCTTCCGGCCTTTGAACAGCGCGATCGCCTTAGGCGCAAGCTTGCCCGCCGTCACTGCCTTGTTCTTGAGTTGTTTCGTGCCGACGCTGTTCTTGGGCAGGGTGAACGCTGCATAGCTGGTGCCGCCGAGAGAAATCATGAGCGCGATAACTGAAACGACGAAGGCCGCGGTCGGCCGACGCAACGTGAACCTGCTCATTCCATTCCCTCCTAGATATGGAACTCCGAACGTCGAAGGTCCTCGCGCT
>DATNET010000321.1:0-3621 GCA_035606745.1 Tepidiformaceae bacterium | reverse complement strand
CGTTGGGCGGGCCGTTGCGGCGCTCGCTGGTGACCCGGACGTGAGCCGGTTTTCGGGCCAGGCTTTGAGCTCCTGGGGATTGTCGGAGGTCTACGACTTCGTCGATGCGGACGGTACGCAACTGCACTGGGGCCGGTATTTCGCCGAGCACGTGCTGAACGCCGCCCCTGGCGGATAACCGCTAACTACTTGCCGTTGGACTCCGGAAACGTGACGCATGTGGTGGTGCTTTCGATACCCTCGACGGCACGAATGTGCTTACTGATGACTGCCGGCACGTCCGTCAGGTTGGCCACTTCCACAACCGCAACGATGTCGTACGGCCCCATCACCTGGTAGACCTCGCTTATGCCGTCGACGGCGTTGAGGTTGTTGTAGACCTCCATGGTCTTGGCGGGGTCGACGACGATGAGGACGAACGCTTTGATCACGTCAACAGCACTTCGCTTTCGGGGAGTCTGGCCACCCTAGCACCGGTTGATTTCCGATTTGTTTCGAGCGGCCGCGGCCGCTTTGGCGCAAGTGCCCGCGCGTCTACTCCTCGCGGAGGCGGAGGACGGCCATGAACGCTTCCTGGGGGATCTCGACGTTGCCCACGCGTTTCATGCGCTTCTTGCCTTCGGCCTGCTTTTCCAGGAGCTTGCGCTTGCGGCTGATGTCGCCGCCGTAGCACTTGGCCAACACGTTCTTGCGCATCGCCCGGATGGTCTCGCGGGCGATGATGCGCCCCCCAACAGCCGCCTGCAGCGGGACATCGAACATCTGCCTGGGGATGAGCTGACGCAGCTTCGAAACCAGCACGCGGCCTTCCCGGTCGGCGTTGCTGGTATGCGTGATCAGCGACAAGGCATCGACGGGGGTGCCGTTGACGAGGATGTCGACTTTGACGAGCCGCGCCGGCCGGTATTCGCTGAGCTGGTAGTCCAGGCTGGCGTAGCCGCTCGTCGAGCCTTTCAGGTGGTCGTAGAAGTCCACGAGGATTTCGGCCATGGGGACGTCATAGGCGAGGAGCACGCGTGCTTCGCCGGGCGCCTGTTCGCTTTCGGGTTCCAGGAACTCCATCTTCAGGAATTGACCACGGCGCGTGGTCACGAGTTCCATGACCTGGCCGATGAATCGGCTGGGCGTAATTACGTCGATGTGCGCCCATGGCTCCGAGATTTCGGCGACCCGAGAGGGGTCGGGCAACTCCGCGGGGTTGTCGACGAGGAGTTCCTCCCCGGCGGTGGTGGTGACGTGGTATTCGACGCTGGGCGCTGTGGTGAGAAGGCTCAGGCCATACTCGCGTTCGAGCCGCTCTCCCACGATTTCGAGGTGGAGCAAACCAAGGAAGCCACAGCGAAAGCCGAAGCCGAGGGCGATAGATGACTCCGGTTCGTAGACCAGCGAGGCGTCGTTGAGCGTGAGCCGGCCCAGCGCTTCGCGCAGCTCCTGATACTGGTCGGCTTCCGTGGGATAGATGCCCGCGAACACCATCGGTTTGGCCTGGCGGTAGCCGGGCAACGCTTCCGCTGCCGGGTGGGCTGCGAGCGTAATAGTGTCGCCCACGCGGCACTCGGAGACGTCCTTCATCCCCGTCGCCACATAGCCCACTTCGCCGCAACCCAGCGCTGGCAACGGACGCATCTGGGGCTGGAACGTGCCGTATTCGAGGGGTTCGAAGGTCGCGCCGGTTTGCATGAGGCGCAGGTGTTGCTTCTCTTCGAGCCTCCCCTGGAACACGCGGACGTGGGCGACGACACCTTTGAAGGCGTCGTACTTGGAATCGAAGATGAGCGCCTTCAGTGGCGCATCGGCGTCGCCTTCGGGTGGCGGGATGCGTTCCGCGATGGCGGCGAGGATTTCGGGGACGCCGACGCCTTCCTTGGCGCTGGCGAAGATCATCTCTTCGCGGTCGAAGCCGATGACACGCTGCAGCTCGCTTGCAACGCGTTCTGGCTCCGCGTGCGGCAGGTCGATCTTGTTGAGGACGGGGATGAGCTTCAGGTCCTGGTTCATGGCGAGGTACACGTTCGCCAACGTCTGGGCTTCAATCCCCTGGGATGCATCGACCACAAGCACGGCGCCTTCGCAGGCCGCGAGGCTGCGCGAGACCTCGTAGGAGAAGTCGACGTGGCCCGGCGTATCAATCAAGTTGAATTCGAAATCGGCGCCGTTGGCATCGGTATAGAAGAGGCGAGCGGCGGCGGCCTTGATGGTGATGCCCTTTTCGCGCTCCAGATCCATCGAATCAAGCAGCTGCTCCGACATTTCACGCTTGGTAACGGTGCCGGTCGCTTCGAGCAGGCGGTCGGCCAGGGTGGACTTACCGTGGTCGATGTGCGCGATGATGCAGAAGTTGCGGATGTGGGATTGGTCCACAGAATGAGTGTAGAGGAACCCGTGCTTACGGCTGTGTAGCAGGGCAGACGCGGCCCTCACCCCCGCCCCCTCTCCCGACCTTGCGGGAGAGGGAAGAAAAGCGCCGCCTTCTTTCCACGCGCGTGGTTCGGAAGCCCTGGAGTCCAACGCTGACCTCGGGCTCGACATAGCCGTCCGCACGGCGGAGGCTCCAGAGCCCGACTACAGCGGGGCTGCGTGGTACTCTTCAAACCATCCCAACCATTCAGACGAGGAGTTTTATGACCCGCAGGAAGGTCACGATTATTGGCGCCGGGATGACCGGCGGCGCGATGGCGCAGCGGCTTATCGAGCGCGACATTTGCGATGTCGTATTGCAGGACGACCCGCAGTTCGCGGGCACGATGCACTTTGGCAAGGCTCTTGATGAGTCCGAAGCGGCAGCCTGGCGCGGGTTTAGCAGCCGCCTTTCGGCCACCGATGGCTGGGAAGAGACGGCGAACTCCGACGTTGTTGTGTGTACGGCCGGTGCGCCGCGAAAGCCTGGTATGAGCCGCGAAGAGCTCCTCAACGGCAACGCCGCGATCGTGCGGGCGAAGGTTTCGGAGGCGGCAAAGCATTCCCCGAACGCGGTCATCATCATCTTCGCCAACCCAATGGATGCGATGTGCCACGTGGCGCTGAAGGCGAGTGGCTTTCCGCGCGAGCGCATCATCGGGCAGGGTGGGACGCTCGACAGCGCCCGCTATCGATACTTCGTGGCCGAGGCGATCGGCGTTTCACCGGTCGACGTCCACGGTTATGTCATCGGTGGCCACACGGATACCACCATGGTCCCGGTGGTCTCGCAGACGCGCATCGGTGGCGTGCCGCTGACCGACCTGCTGCCTGCGGAGAAGGTGAAGGAAGTGGTGGCGCGGGCGATGCGTGGCGGCGCCGAGATCGGTGAGCTGTACAAGACCGGCAGCGCCTACTACGGCCCTTCGGCCTCGACGGTCGCGATGGTGGAAGCCGTACTGCTGGACCAGCGGCGGCTGATGCCATGCTCGGTGTACCACCAGGGCGAATATGGCATCAACGACGTGTTCTCGGGGACAGTGTGTCAGCTTGGCGAAGGCGGCATCCAGCGCACATTTGAACTGCCGCTGACTGATGATGAGCGCCAGCGAGTGGTGGCGGCGGCGGCTGCAACGAAGGAGCTGGTCAAGCTCATCACGGACTGAACGTCGGGCCCTGGGAGCAGCCTGCCCTCATCCCCCAGCCCCTTCTCCCGACCATGCG
>DATNET010000300.1:0-6235 GCA_035606745.1 Tepidiformaceae bacterium | reverse complement strand
GTGCCCATCCCCGGGATGCTGAGGATCGAAAGGTCCGCATCGAGCCGTTCGGCGCGCGTGTTCATCGTTACCGTGCCAAGGCCTTTGCGACCGTTCGCCTGGTCAAAGCCCAGACCATTGTCCTGGATGACGAGCGACGTGATTTCGGCGGTCTGGCGTAGGTCGACGGCCACTTTAGTCGGCGCTCCGTGTCGCACCGCATTGCTCAACGCTTCACGGGCGATGTAGAGCAGGTCCTCAGAGTCGCGTGCACTGAGTTCCTGGAGCGCCGCCGCCGTGATATTCGTCACCGTGTCGATGCCCGCGGGCACAATCTGTCGCACGACGAATGCCAGGTCCCGGGAGAGTTCAGGCTGGCCCTCGGGTGTCTCCGCTTCGAGCATCGTGATATAGGTCCGGATGTCAGCGATCAGGTCGTTGATGCGCTCAACTCCATCGGCCAGCACCTCGCGCGCCTCGCCCGGGAAGTCACAACGATTGGCCAGGGCGTCGCATTCGAGCCCAAGCGCATAAAGCGACTGGATCGTGCCATCGTGTAGGTCTCGGGCAATGCGGGCCCGTTCTTCCAAGAGAAACAGCCGGCCCCGCCGTTCCCTCGCGAGTGCCGCGGCCACGCTTCCCGCAGCCTGCAACGAGAGGATTGCCGCCGATAGTTCTTCCGTCTCATTGAACGGTTCAGCGCCCCGCGTCCGCGTCATGTAGAGCGAACCGATCGTCCGTCCGCCCGCGCGGATCGGGACCCCGAGAAACGCGCACATGTCGGGATGGCCTTCCGGCCATCCCGAGGATGCGGGGTGCTTCGTCAAGTCCTCGAGCCGGATCGGCCTATCGTGCCGGGCCAATTCGCCGAGCAAGCCCAGGCCCTGCGGCGGATTGCCAAGCCGGCGCGCCTGCCCTTCGTCGATTCCCGCATAGACGAAGCGCGTCAGGTGGCCCTCTTCATCAAACGTCGAGATTGCGGCGAACTCCGCCCCAGCGACCTGCTGCGCGCGCACCGCCAGCGCCTGCAGCACGCCGGACAGGTCGTCGTTGGCTGCGAGGATTTCATTTGTGGCCGACATCTCGGCGAGCCGCTCGACTATCGCAACGTTGGGCATGGTCATCCTTGGGGCACGCACGCAGTAGCGCCAGTGTAACCCGCGACCATCATTCTTGCCGCCGCCCGTGCTGCAGCCGCTATCTCGTACGAACGGTCCCTTGATTCCGTCCAAACGACCGTCGTTAGGGAAAGTCGCAACCGGCACCGTTCACTGTATGGCAGTTACCATTCATCTGGCGGTAAGCGACGGTTCCCTCCGCCGCGCGCTCGTTTCGCGGCTCATTCCAATCCTGGGCAACGGCCTCTTTGCGGGCGTGCCACCCGTACAGGGCACGATGCGTGCCGGCGACGTTGTCGTCTCTCCCGCTTGCGACCTGACAACCGAGGATTGCGCCCGGCTCTCGGAGCGGGGTGTCCACGTCATTATCCTCGCCCCGCTACCCCGGCCATCGGAAGAAGAGCGCTACGGGCGCGCGGGCGCTGCGAGCTATCTCCCCATGGCCGTCGACACCGCTCCTCTGGTCCGCGCAATCGAACTCGCAGCGTTTGCGACCTGAATCCGCGGTACAACAGAAAGGCACGGCCATCTTCATGGCCGTGCCCCTGCATTTTCCACTGGTGGACTGGCAGGTTACCCCCGCGGGAGGCCCAGGCCGCGGGTGGCGATGATGCCCTTCTGGATTTCCGTGGTGCCGCCGGCAATCGTCGAGCTGACAGCCTGCATGTAACCCATGCTCGACCCGTTCCGCACATTGCCGTGCATCCCGTACAGGTGCATCGAAAGGTTCGCGATCCGTTGCTGGAGCTCGGAGCTGAACATCTTGCACATGCTCGCTTCGTAGTTCGGGATCTTGCCCGCCACCTGCATGCTGACAACCCGGTAGCTCAGCATTTTCGCGACTTCACACTCGATCCATCGGTCGACAAATTCGCTCTTGACCTTCGGGTTCTGCGTGAAGGAAATCTCCTTGTCGCCTGCCTTGGCCCGCTTCAGGAGCCCTTCCAGCGCCTTGCGCACGCCGACGGCGCTACCGATAGAGGAGCGTTCGAAGTCCAGTGTTGTGGTGCCGACGTACCAGCCCCGGTTCTCATCGCCCACCCGGTTCTGGACAGGAACGCGCACGTCTTCGAAGAACACTTCGTTGAACGTTTGCGTCCCGGCGAGCGTGGTCAGCGGCCGGACGGTGACGCCCGGGCTCTTCATGTCGACGAGCAGGTAGGTGATGCCACGGTGTTTGGGTGCATCCGGGTCGGTGCGGACGAGCATGTACATCCAGTCCGCGAACTGGGCGCCAGTCGTCCAGATCTTCTGGCCGTTAATGATGTAATCATCGCCGTCGCGGACAGCGCGGGTCTGGAGGCTGGCGAGGTCGGACCCGGCTCCCGGCTCGCTGTAGCCCTGGCACCACATCACCTCGCCCTTGAGGATACGGCTGAGATGGACAGCCTTCTGGTCCTCGGTGCCGTGTTCGATGAGGGTCGGGCCAATCATCATGACTCCGAACCCGCCGAGGTTCCCGGGCACGCCCGATTCGGCGAACTCCTCGTTCATGACGAACTGGTCGACGACGGACATATCTGCACCGCCGTACTTCGTGGGCCATGAGGGGGCGATCCAGCCCCGCTTCACGACCTTTTCACGCCACTCCTTAATTGCACCCATGCGCCCAAAAAGCGCACCCTCACCCTGGTCTGCTCCGCTCCGGAGCGCAGCTGGGGCTTCGGTCTGGATAAAGTTGCGAACTTCGTTGCGCCACGCGGCTTCGTGTTCGTTGTCGCCAAGATTAATAGCCAAATGGATCCTACTTTCGTAAACCTGCGGAGGTATTGTGACGGAGCCGCCGTACCGCCGCAAGCGACCTGAACGGCATTCGGCTCAGCGCCAACCGTCCGGCGGAGACAGCGCCGCCGATGCGCGCGAGCGATTCGCGCATGGGAAAGATTTATTGACCCTACACCCCGGGCGTCCATGGACTCGTGATAGAATTCACGAGTCCCCCTCAGCGGCGAGAGGCTCTGCGGAACTTTCCCCACCGCTCTGTCCGTCCGCACGGCCAGCCGCCACAAAGGCGCCCGATCGTCCAACGCATCGGGCGCCTTTGTGATCTCGCTGCCGCTGCGTATTCGGGTGTCCCTGTTATCCTGAGTCTATGCCTAGAGGTGACCCTGAGCGACGCCCGGCCTGGCAGGACCGCTGGGAAGAGATGAAGCCGACGCCCTTTCGCAACCTGCAGGAGGTCCTTCCCGGCCTCTACCAGGTACGCACGAAGGGCTCCCGCGCCTACCTGGTCGTCGAAGACGAGATCACACTGATCGACACGGGCAGCCCCGGCTCCGGCGCACGCATCCTTGCCGCGCTCAAGGAACTCGGTCGTTCGCCCGAAGAAATCAGCCACATCCTCATCACGCATTTTCATATCGACCACGTCGGCGGTCTGCCCGAACTCCAGAAATACGTGCCCGCGCGCACCGGCGTGCATCTCGCCGAGGCGCCCCACGTCGAAAGCGCCGAGCCGCTGCCCAATCCGTTCATCCACCCTTTGCTCGCGCGGATCTGCGAACCCTACCTGCTCCGAAACGACCCTGGCGCCGCCCGGGTAGATGTCCAACTGGACGACGGCGACGAGCTCCCGGCCCTCGGCGGGATGCGCATCGTCCATGCACCCGGGCACACCGCCGGCAGCATCTCAATTCACTTTCCAAACCGCGGCGTGTTGCTCGTCGGCGATGCAATGCAATACAAATTCGGGCGACTGATGCTGCCCAGCCGAATGTTCACGCAAGACATGGCACTCGCCGGCGAGTCGGTCCAAAAGCTGGCCCAGCTTGAATTCGAAACGCTGTGCTTCAGTCACTTCCGTCCGATCCTGACGGGCGCCGATGTCAAGGTCCGGGACTTCGCGAAAAGCCTTGGAGCCTGACGGTGGGTGGCGGCCGTGCCGGACGATGACATCCGTCTGACGGAAATCCTGACAACTGCCTCCGCCGTCGCGAACTATCTCGGCGAGGTAGATGTCTCCGCCAGCCACCTCGCCCACGCCATTGCTATCCTCCTCGGGGAGACCACGCTGGAAGACCTCGGCCGGCCGCTTTCGCCGCTCATCCGTCGCGTGCCGCCCGGCCAGGCTGGCGGAGCCGACCCAGAAGTACGCGCGCTCGCCCAACGTTGGTTTGCTGAACTCGGCGGAGACGTGACGGCGGTTCTCACGCCACAACAGCTCATCCAGTTGCGCGAGGAGATAGCCAGGCTTCGTGCTTAGCCGCGTGCCCGGATGCCCTCCCCTAATCGAAGAGTGGGCTGGACCAGCTCCGGCCCTCCGCGATACCGCCCGGACACGCAAAGATGCCGCTGCCCGTGTGGACGATGTACTCGTTGAGTGCGTCGTTCGCGGCCAATCGCTTTTGGAGGGCGATGAACTGGCGCTCCGGGTCGTTTTGGTAACAGATGAAGAACAGCCCGGCTTCAAGGTCTCCCGTGACCTCGCTGATTCCGTCGGTGAAAGAGTAGCCGCGGCGCAAAATGCGCGCGCCGCCATTGGAGGCCGGAGCCGCGAGCCGGATATGGGCGTTTGCCGGTACCGCCATCGTCCCATCCGGGTTGGCGGCGGCAAGGTCGACCGTATCGAACTCGTGCCCCATGCCGAGCGGTGCGCCTGTGAGTTTCACCCGCCCGAAAACATCCTCCTGGTCTCGTAGCGAGTCGCGATCCCACGTTTCGATGTGCATGTTGATGCGGCGCGCCACCAAATAGGAACCCCCGGCCATCCATGCCTGGTCCGAATCCGTGCCCACCCAGACGAAGTCCCGCATCGCCGCCGTATCTTCGGCCTTAATATTGTTTGTCCCGTCCTTGAAGCCGAAGAGGTTCCGAGGCGTACCCTGCGACGTGCTTGTGGACGAAGTTCGGCCGAAGCCGAGCTGGAGCCAGCGCAGAGCTGCGGTACCCCGGCCGAGTCGCGCAAGGTTGCGAACAGCGTGGAACGCGACCTGGGGGTCGTTCGCGCACGCCTGGATGCAGATGTCGCCTCCGCTTCGCTGGGGGTCGAGCTGATCGCCGGCGAAGTGCGGAAGCTCCACGAGCTTCGCGGGCCGGCGGCTGCCGAGGCCGAACCGGGAATCGAACAGTGACGGCCCGAATCCCACGGTGACCGTCAGCTGTGCCGCTGGCAGGCCTACTGCCTCACCGGTGTCTTCTGGAGGCGCCAGCGGCTCGGCTTCCGTATCGGCGACTTGCCGCCCGGCTGCCATTGCGGCCGAGGCCACGGTCCAACGATCGAGCATCTCGCGAAGCTCTCCGGCATTCGACGCCGTCACATCGAAGGCGGCGAAGACCATCCGGTCCTGTGCCGGAGTAGCGATGCCCGCCTGGTGCACCCCGTAGAACGACAGCGCCGCCGATGCGAGGGCCGCCGATGTGCCACTGTCGTCCGAGGAAGAGCCGGGTCCACGCGTCGCACCAAGCGCGCCGCCCACCACGGCGCCCGCACTCGCGATACCCGCTGCCCCCAGCAGTCGCCGACGGCTAAACCGCTTCTCGCGCCGCTCCTCCGGTTCGCCCGCCACCAGGACTACGCCCGGCCCACGACGTTCGCGGCCACCTGCGACAGGGGTTCCGCGACGGCGCCCACGCTTTGCGCGAGTGCCCGTACTTCGGCCGCCGTCAGGTCGGTGTAGAGCGTGTAGGCGCCGCCATGGTTGTACGGCGCCATCGTAGATTCCAACGCGGCCAGTCGCGCGCTCACGGTCTTGGCCAACTCCGGGTTACTCATCTTTAGCGCGGGACTCAGTAGGTCGACGATCGTCTTCGCGCCCGCGATATTGCCGTCCATGTCGAGGATGTCGAGATGCGAATAGCGCTCTTCTTCACCGGTCACTTTTCCGTTCGCCACTTCGTTGAGGAGCTCAGTGGCGCCATTCGCCATCTGCGCGGGCGTAATGTCCAGCGTCGCCACACGCGTCTGCAGCGATTGGACGTTCGCGACCAGCTGCTTCGCGACCGGCTCCATACCCGCGGTACTCCCCGTCTCCCAGAGAGCCTGTTCGATCCTGTGATAGCCCTGAAAGTCTGTCGGAGACGCAAAGTCGTTGAGGCGCCCGTCGATGTGCAGGTCGAGGTCGCCAAAGCTTTCAGCGACCGGCTCGATCCGTTCATAGTTCAGTCGGCCCGGGCCATACGCGGCCTTAGCAGCATCAAGA
>DATNET010000294.1:0-2068 GCA_035606745.1 Tepidiformaceae bacterium | reverse complement strand
GCGCGCGCGTCGAACCGTTCAGCAGCCATTCGCGCGGCCGCGCCAACGAACGCTCCGCAATCGAGCATGCGCGCGCCCGGGCGCATGCTGGAGCGCTCAAGCAGCCAGCTCGTCGCCTCGACGCCACCAATGTGGTTGTGCTCCCCCAGGAAGTCGATCCACCAGGCGGGGTATTCGGCGACCAGCGCCTCCAGCGGTCCATCCACGTCCACAGCGTAAACAGCCAACCGGAACAGGAACAGGGAACAGGGAACAGGGAATAGGGAACAGCGAACAGGGAACAGTGTTCATCCTCGCCATTACACCGTCGCCGCAGTGCGGAAGGCCGTGTCGCGGAACAAACGCCCACTGCTCCCTGCTCCCAAGCGCTCGCGCCAGCCCCGGTTTCTCCCATTAGACTTTGGTGAACCAGCCGAAGGAGTGCCCCATGTCAAGCGCAGCTGTGCCTGCCGGCGCCGAAATCCCGCCGCCGCGTGTCGAAGAGGTAAGCAGCGGGATCTTCGCCTACATCCAGCTCGATGGCAGCTGGTTCCTCAACAACGCCGGCTGCATCGTCGGCCGCGAATCGGCGACGGTCGTCGACACCACCGGCACGGAGGCCCGGGCACGCGCCTTCCGTGCGGCAGTGCGTGGAGTGACGCCGCTGCCGGTGAACGCGCTCATTAACACCCACAGCCATGGCGACCATACGCATGGCAATTTCATGTTCTCGCCCGGCGCCGCGATCATCGGCCACGAACGCTGCCGCCGCGAAATCCTTGCCTCAGGCAACGCCGCCCAGGCGCTCTTCCCGATGGTCGATTTCGGCGATTGCCCCGTGACGCCGCCGACCGTGACATTCGAGGATCAGCTCAACGTCTGGGTCGATGACCTGAAAGTGGAGCTCATCTTCGTCGGCCCGGCACACACGACCAACGACATCATCGCCTGGGTCCCGGAGCGCAAACTGCTCTTCACGGGCGACACCATCTTTAACGGTGGGACGCCGTTCGCCCTTGGCGGGTCAGTCGGCGGCTGGATCGATGCACTTGCGCGCATCGAAGGTCTCGGTGCCGAAACGATTGTGCCCGGCCATGGAGAGGTGTGCGGGCCCAGCATCATCGCCGACGTGCGAGCCTACCTGGCATTCGTCCTCGACGCTGCCCGCGAGGGCATGGCCGCCGAAGTCGAGCCGCTGGAGTTGGCCCGCGAACTCGACCTCGGCCCGTTCGCGGCCCTCCATGATCGCGAACGTCTCGTGCCGAACCTGCACCGGGCCTATGCCGAACTGCGCGGAGAACGCCGCGGCGCGCCACTGGACGCGCGCAGGATGTTCGAAGAGATGCTGGAGTTCAACGGCGGCCAACCGCTGCGCTGCCTCGCGTAAGCCGAGGCAGGCACGGCCTCTGAGCGCGGGTGATGCCCCGGGCTATAGGAAACTCTTGTAGCGCTCGTTCGTTTCACCTATATTCAGGCCCCCGCAGACGGTGCATCTCATCGCATCGGAGCGAATGCGAGAGGCTCAGGAGGATCACGATGCTACGAGAGTTCAAGCAGTTCCTGCTGCGAGGAAACGTTGTCGATCTGGCGGTGGCTGTAGTCATCGGCATCTATTTTGGCCTGGTCATCGAAGCGTTCGTGAAGGACATCATCACGCCGCTGATCGGGGCCATCGGCGGGACCAGCAGCTTCGCCGCTCTCAACTTCACGATAAACGGCAGCCATATACTGTACGGCGACGTGATCAACGCCATCATCACGTTTGTCATCGTGGCTGCCATTGTCTTCTTCGCGATAGTGAAGCCGATGAACTGGCTGATCGAACGCTCCCACAGGGAGCCCACCCCCGACCCGACCACGCGAAAGTGCCCGGAGTGCCTCAGCGAAGTGCCCATCGCAGCGCGGCGCTGCTCGTTCTGCACTTCGCCGCTGGTGGCCTGAGCCGGGCGGACCGCAATTTGCGCCCTTCACGTCTCACTCTTCGTGCTCTTCGCGCCGTTAGCGGCTAGCCTGTGCCCGGGGTGGCGCAAATGCCGGGGATCATCACGCTCTTGGACAAGGAATGCACGGCAAAGGTGCGCGCCGTTCA
>DATNET010000273.1:0-6015 GCA_035606745.1 Tepidiformaceae bacterium | reverse complement strand
TGGTTTCGACCACCGAAACGGAGCATTGACCCGCGAGCACGCGTGCGAGGCGCGCGCGCACCCGGCCGATCTGGGGTGCGGGCACGCGCGGCAAGAGGAGGGTTCGGCCTTCCGCTACGACGGCCTCGTCATACCCGCGGGAGAAGCGGCGAAGCAGCCAGGCGACGGCGAACGGCTCCACGCCGGGCCGGGGGACGACCAGCAACGCCGGGCGCGCGCCATCGAGATTGCCGGCGATTGGTAGCGCCGTGGCGGGGTCCCAATGAAGACGGAGGTGGCGCCTCAGCGCTGCCGTCAACGACGCTGTTACCTGTTGTGGCGTGAGCGGGATGGTGAGCCAGCCGCTCGCGCCGGCCTCCAACGCCGACCTCAATGGCTGCGCGGCGGAGGGCCCCGCGAGCACGACGACCGCTCCGTGATTCTGACGTTTCGTGGCGACCCGGCTGGCGAGGTCGTGTCCGGGAACTGCTTCGAGGAAGAGGACGGAGTGCTCCGCATCGTTGCGGCGGCGCAGGTCCACCGGCACCCCCATCGCCGCGCAGCTTTCGATGACGGTAGCGCTTGCGCCGCGATCCGACACTTCTACCTGCACGACCAGTTCACGAAGATTCGGATGTGGCCATTCGCCGTAAGGACCGTCGATTTCGCGATCTCGGGTGCCGCGCGCCGAACGGCCGTCGTCGGCGAGACTGCCGAGCCATGCATCGCAGGCAGTGCAAAGGAAGAGCGGAGGCCACGATTGCGCCTGGTTTTCAGCGGAGACGCAATCCACCAGGGCGCCGCCCGCGGACGGCACGGCGTGGCATACCTGGCACTGATCATCAAACAAGAGCGCGATTGAGTTCGTGCCGGGCGCGCCGAACACGCGTGCGCGCGCCGGTCTGCCCGGGGTCGGCCCATCGCGGCTCACTTCTTTCAGTATGCCGTTGAGCCAGAGACAGCAGAGTCCGCACAGCGGCTGGCGCGCAACCGCTCGAGTGGCGTCTGGTTGCCAGCCGCGGTCCCACCGCATAGGGCGCCGGCGAAGCAGAGCAGCGGCCGCTCGCATCTCGCCGCAACAGGGACAACCGGTTCGCGCCATAGGCGATCATCGGTTGCCCGCTGTGGCGTCACGAGTGCTGGCGGCGACGTCGAACGGCGGCCACCGGCGCGGAGGCTAGTCCGTGGCGGCCGCGGTGCGCATGCCGCCACCCCGAAGGGAGGCGCTGGCGCGATTGAGGGCGCTCAGGATCTCCTTGTAGGAACGGAACAGGCCCGTCTCGTAGTACGAGATTGCGTGCTCGCCGCAGAATTCGCGCACCAGCACCTGGGCGTCCTTCAAGCGGTTGCGGGGCATGTTGGGGAAGAGGTGGTGCTCAATCTGGAAGTTGAGGCCACCCGCCCAGAAATCGGTCACGGGGTGGCTGCGCACGTTTCGCGAGGTGACCACCTGTTCACGCAGGAAGCCGAGCCGGCCGTCCTTGGAGATCATCTCCATGCCCTTGTGGTTGGAGGCGAACACGGAGCTGTTGTACAGCCCGAACACAGCCTGGTGAATGCAGAAGAAGGCGATACCCATGCCCAGCCCGAGCTGCCACAGGAGCAGCGCATAGAACGCCAGGTGCAGTGCTATCGCCGCGCCCTGGAGCCACGGCATCGTGGCTTTCTTCGTCCACAGGTGCTTGATGCTGTGGTAGCGCGCGTTCAGGGATTGGAACGGCAGAAGGAAGACGAAAAAGTACGCCTGGACGGCGATCACGGGCCGCAGCCAGCGCGCCTTCGTGGCGATCTGTTCGGCCGCGAATACGAGCATCGGGAAGTTGATGTCCGGGTCTTCGTCCATGTGGTTCGGCGTCGCGTGGTGCTGGTTATGTTTTGTCGTCCACCAGCTATGGCTCACGCCCAACAGCAGGTTGCCAAAGAACAGGTTGGCGAGGTGGTTGGTGCGCCGCCCGCGAAACGCCTGCCAGTGCGCGACATCGTGTGCGAGCAGGCCAAGCTGGGTGCTGACAAATCCCATGAACACCGCATCTGCGATGAGGACGATGGGATTGTGGACCAAGAACGCCACCGCAATCCCGATTGCGAGCATCCCCAGGGTTGTGGCGGTCTTATATGTGTAATAGGCCGGCTGGGCATCGAGTAGGCCCGCCTCCTTGACCAATCGCTTCAGTTCTCCATATTCAGTCGTTGTTCGTGTGGCAGCTACAGCCATTCAGTGTCAGGCCCCTTCTTTTGTGACACGGTGCAATTGCGCGCAGCGTATCCCAATGTAAGCAACAGTGCGCTTTTCCGAGTCCGCTGTCTATCAGTGATAAGCCGCTCTTGACTTCGCGGCCGGGCGTCGTTTTCGCGACTCGCCCCGGGCGCGCGACGGCGATTGAGTCGCCGGTTAACGAAAAGGCCAGCTCCGTCGATAAAGGCGAAGCTGGCCTCAACAGTGCCTGGGATCGGCTAACGCGGTAGGCCAGGCAGGCCCAGCCCATACGTCAGCCTTGGAGCGCGATTACCAGCGGCGCCCGCCGCCGCCACCGCCGCCGCGGCTTCCACCGCCGCCGCCGTAGCCGCCACCGCCCCCACGGTCGCCGCCATAGCCGCCACCACCGCCGCCGCGGCTTCCGCCGCCGCCGCCGTAGCTGCTGCCCCCGCCGCCACCGCCGTAGCCACCGCTAGAGCGGGGCTGCGACTGGAAGCAGTCGTTGCAATAGACCGGGCGATCACCACGCGGCTCGAAAGGCACTTTGGCCTCCTTGCCGCAGGAACCGCAGGTCGCGCTAAACATTTCTCGCGATCCCCCGCCGCGGCTGCCGCCGCCTTCGGATCCGCGCCGTGCTGCCCGGCAAGTCGGGCAGCGCCTGGGTTCATTCGTGAACCCCTTTGACTGGTGGAATTCCTGCTCGCCAGCCGTGAAAGTGAATGCACTTCCACAGTCGCTACAGGTTAGGGTTTTGTCGACGAAAGCCACTCGACGACCTCCAAAAGATTTCTAGGATTCCTACGGTCATCGAGCACCAGTTTTTCACGGGGGACAGATGGAACGCGGTTACCTCACCACAGCATAACCTGCCCAACTCTGAAATTACTAGCATCGCGCCCGAACATGAAAAGAATTTCCCCCGCAGTGCGTTAGCAGAGCCGCGGGCAGGGGCCGGAGGTGGGCCTCATCCGGGGAGCGCCCGCATCAGGCGCCGCTCGCCCCGCCTGTCGCGGATGCCGCAACCGATGCGGCCTCGCGAAGGCGCCTCGCTGTCGCGGCTTCGCGAAACTCCGCACGGTGCGTCGCCTGGTAACCCGCCGCGACCGCGAGCCCCACGCCGCAGATCGCGGCTTCGATAGCGAGGGTTTCGGGCACGCCGATCACGGAGCCAAGCTTGCCCGTGATGTAGCCGCCAATGGGCGTCGAACCGGCAAAAAGCAAGAAGAAGATGCTCATCACGCGGCCGCGCAGCTCGTCTGGGACGATGATCTGCAGGGAGGTGTTGATGGTCGTGCTGAAAGCCACGCCCGCGCCGCCGAGGGCGATGAGCAAGAGCGATGTCAGCAAGAACGAGTGCGAGGCCGCCACGCCGGCGAATACGGCGACGAAGACGGCGGTCGAAACGAGCAGAAATCGGGGGGTTGTTTCGCCTTTCGCGGCGAGGGCTAGCGCAGCCACGAGCGAGCCCGCACCCATGCATGACGTCAACAGCCCGAATTTCGCCGAACCGACGTGCAGGACGAATTCAGCGACCAGCGGGATGACGACCGAAAAGTTGTAGCCGAACGTCCCGATGAAGAAGAGGAGGATAAAGAAGAACAGCACCGCGGGGGTCCGCCACGAGTAGCTAATGCCCTCGCCGAGTTGGTGGAGGACGTTGCCGGTCGCCTTCTTGCGGCCCTGCGCCTGGAAATCCTGGGTCTGCATCATGAAGTAGGCGGCGATGACGGCGACGTAGCTGCCCGCGTTGAGGAAGAACGCCGTCGACATGCCGACAATGGCGATGGTGACGCCGGCAACCGCCGGGCCGACGATGCGAGCAGCGTTGAACGTGCTCGAATTCAGTGCCACGGCATTAACGAGCTGCTCCCGGCCGACCAGTTCAACGACGAATGCCTGGCGCACCGGCCCGTCCAGGGCGTTCACGGTCCCGAGCCATAGCGCCAATGCGTAGATGTGCCAGAGCTGCACCGTGCCGGTCGCGACCAGGACGCCGAGGATCGCGGCCTGAATGAGCGCGAGCGTTTGCGTGAGGATGAGAATTTCGCGCTTGGGCAGGCGGTCCGCGACCACTCCGCCGAACAGTGTGAACAGCGTGATGGGAAGAAACTGCAGCGCCGTCACCACACCCAGGGCGGTGGCGGAGCCCGAAATCTGGAGGACCAGCCACGCCTGCGCGGTCGTTTGCATCCACGTCCCCACCTGGGAGATCGTCTGGCCGAAGAAGTAGAGACGGTAGTTGTAGACGCCCAGCGAGCTGAATTGCCGCGTCATCAGCGGCCCAAAGCGGGACGAGCGCGTCGCGGAGGGCATGACGACCAGTGTACCCTCACGCGCACGTTAGGGTCATGCATCACAGGGAATGGGCTTCCCTGGTTATAAGGTTGCGGCGGGTCGTCCGGACGACCGCTCCGGCCGAACGGGCCGACGGGCTACACTTGTTGCCATGCCTATGCTTGCCAATCACCAGATCAGCAGTGCGACCGCGAGGCCGCAGCCGCAGCAAGCCAGCACCAGGCCGCGTCCTTTGGCATTAGATGGACTCAGGCGACAGAGCTCGGGACTCGGAACGAGGGGCTGCTCGGAAGTTCTGCTTTTGGGGACATCTTCGCCGGGCGGCTGGGATGAGTGCCTGCTTGCGCTCGCCTCCCCCCGGCTGCGCCTCGCGGTCGCCGTACTGACCGGTGGCCCTCGACTCAGAACTCAGAACTCAGAACTCAGAACTCAGACGCGCGTGCGCGTTCGCCGCAAGGCCGACTCAGAACTCAGAACCCGGGGCCGCCATGGACGCTGTTGATGTCCGTGCTCTGCTCGCGCGCGTGGCCGGCGGGGAGGCGTCTGTCGAGGAGGCAGCGCGGGCGTTTGAAACAGCGCCGTTCACGGATCTCGGCTTCGCGGCCGTGGACCACCATCGAGCGATGCGTGACGGGTTGCCGGAGGTTGTCCTCGCGCTCGGCAAGATGCCGGCACAGGTGGCGGCCATCTCGCAGGAAATCGTCCGCGCCGCGGGACGCGTGCTTGTGACCCGCGTGGAACCAGCACACCTCGCCGCACTTGAAGCGGCCCTGCCCGGCATCGAATCGAGCAGCCACGCACGGCTGGCGTGGCTCGATCCCAATCCACGGCCCAGGACCGGCGATGTGGCCATCGTGTCGGCGGGCACGTCCGACATCCCGGTTGCGGAAGAGGCAGCAATCACGGCGGAGATGATGGGCGCGAAGGTCCAGCGCCACTACGATGTCGGCGTCGCCGGGCTGCACCGCCTCGCGGGCCGCATCGATGCTCTGCGCGCTGCCAATGCACTGGTCGTGGCCGCCGGCATGGAGGGCGCATTGCCGAGCGTGATCGGCGGCCTTGTTGCGAACCCGATCATCGCGGTGCCAACGTCGGTGGGTTATGGCGCATCATTCGGTGGACTCGCAGCGCTGCTGGGCATGCTGAATTCATGCGCCACCGGGGTCAGCGTGGTCAATATCGACAACGGCTTTGGCGCTGGCTACCTGGCGGCGACGATTAACCGCCTGGCGGTGGCGGCTCGTGGCTAAGGATCGTCCGAAGCGGCCGGGAAGCGCTGGCCGGGACGGCGGCCCCAGGCGCAAAAGACCAGGCAAGCTTCGTCCGGGAGCGTTACCGGGCGATGCGGGCCGTGGCCCACTCTCCGAGGCCGCCGACCTCCAATTCGCGCGCGAATTCGGGACGGCCGAACACCCTGGCGCGAGCATGGCCCCGGCCGCAAGCCAACGGGTGCTGGTGTTCGATTCGTTCTCCGGGATCGCCGGCGACATGACGATCGCCGCACTGATCGATGCGGGCGCGCCCATCGACGGCATCCGCGAGGG
>DATNET010000263.1:0-4962 GCA_035606745.1 Tepidiformaceae bacterium | reverse complement strand
GGCGGCGGCCGATTCGGGATGGACGTCGAGCGCGTAGTTCCACTGCGTGCGGGGGAAGACCTGCCAATCGGCGGTCATGCCGCGGTCGCGCAGCTTGACCCAGCTTTCGCCGATGCCGTAGCTGAAAACGAGCGGCCCGCGTTCGATGGCGGCGGAGTCGTTGAACCAGCGCGTGATGCGCGGCGTTAAGGGCAGCTTGAGCTCAACCGTGTCGCCGGTTCGCCAGGTGCGGTGGACGTGGGCAAAGGAGCCGGGGGCGGGGGCTGATTCGGGCCGGCCGTTCACCTTGAGCGAAACATTGCCGTCGGCGGGCTGTGCCCATGCTGGAATGCGCAGGCTGAGCGGGAAGGCCACGGGAGCGGCCGGGTTGATAGTGAATCGGATGGAGCCGCGGAAGGGATAGTCGGTTTCTTCGACGATTTGGACGGCGGTGCCGCGGATGCGGGTGCGCACTTCGCACGGCGCGTACGCTGCGGCTGCGAGCCCCGCGTCGCCATCCGATGAGCCCGAGAGCATGAAGAGGCTGGCGGTGAACTTGGGCCAGCCCTGATGGAAGTTGGCCGTGCAGCAGCCGAAGTTGGGCTCGAGCCCATAGAGGTTCGACTCGGGGCCGTCGGAGACCCACGGCTTGTGATGAAGGCTGCACTCCACCTGGTTGGGCTCCTGGTTGTACTGATGCGCCCACATGTCGTCAGTGAATGTGCCGGGAAGCGCGTTGAAGGCCAGCTTTTCGAGGCGATCGCCGAGCGCGGGATTGCCGGTGATGGCCAGCGCCTGCTCGAGCGAAAACATCGACTCGACCACGGTGCAGAGTTCCGAACCCTGCGATGGGTCGCGCCCGGAGAGATGTTCGTCGCAGGAAAACATGCCGTTGGGCAGGCCGTGCCAGCGATCGAGTTCCGCCAGCATGTGCGCGGTGGCGTTGCGATCGACGGGCGAGCCGGAGACGAGCGACCACACCGCTCCGGTCTTGAGCGCCTGGCCGTTGTTCACGCCATGGGTGGCGAGGGCCAGGTCTTTGAGGCCGCCGCCCTCGTTGAGCTTGATGAACTCGGCGGTGATCTGGCGCGTGTACTGAAAGTTGGCATACTCGGCGATCCAGTCGTGTCCCTGCTGATGGAGCAGGCGTGCGAGGTCGAGGAGGTACGCGTCGCCGGTGCGGGTGTAGAGCCAGAGGACGGAGAGGGCTTCGTCCTGCCAGCGGAATTTGCCCCAGTCGCGCAGCGGGCGTGCGGGCAGGGCGGAGAGCTGATGGCGAAAGTACCTGTCCATCAGGGGAAGCACGCGAGGGTCGGCGGAGACCTCGTGATACTGGGCGAGGGCCTTGAGCATGACGATGCGCGGCCACCAGTCGTCGTTGGAGGCGGGGCCGATCATGCCGTTGGGCTGCTGGTGGGTCAGGGTCCAGTCGAGAAAGCGCTGCGCTTTGGCTTTGAGGCGGGCGTCGTCGAGCTGCCAGGCGAGCGGGATGAGGCCGTCTAGGAAGTAGGGTCCGCGCTCCCACGATTCGCCCGTGCCGCCGAGCCAGCCGGAGTTGGGACCCACGTCGGCCCAGGTTTCGTCCAAGTGTCCGGAGAGGCCGTTAGCCTGGATTTCGAGCTGACGGCGCAGCCATCCGGCGGGCGTGATGGAGCCGAGGGGCAGCAGGGTGAAAGCGCCAGGCATGAGCGGCGCGCGCGAGTGGACGGGCGAGGAGGGATCGGGCGCGGCAGGATCGGGCGCATCGGCGAAGGCGCGGGCCGGGCGCGCGGCGAGCGTGGCGGCGGCAGCCAGCGCGGATTGCTTCAGGAAGCGGCGACGGGAGGAACGCGTCATCGAGGGCCCTCGGAAATGCGAGAGTCCATGGTAGAGGATCGGGGGCGGGTCTTCGCTTTTAGCTTTTAGCTTTTAGCTTCTAGCTTCTAGCTTCTAGCTTCTAGCCGTTAGCTGTAAGCGTTGCGGGTGGAGACACCGGTTTCAGGTGGAGACCCGATATAGTCGGAAGACATAGCCTTGGAAATAGGTCGGTAGCGGATGAAGAAGCGGATCGGGTGGATGCCGGCGGCGGCTCTTGGGGGATGGTTGCTGGGGTGTGCAGCCGTCGCGCTGGCGGTGGGGCAGACGTCCGGGCGGGGTGCAGCGCAGGAGCCGCCGCATGCGTCGCAGCAGCCGATGACATCGGCGGCCGGCCAGACCGGGCAGTACGACGCGCAGCACAGGCCGATTACCGCCGGCGGCACGGTTCCGACGGGCACAGTGATCTTTGAGAACGTCGCGGAAAAGGCGGGGCTGGCTACCTGGCGCAACGTGACTGGCGGGCCGGAGAAGAAGCTGATCGTCGAGGCCAAGGGATCGGGTGTGTGCCTCATCGACTTCGATCATGACGGATGGCTCGATATCTACCTGGTCAACGGATCGACGTTCGCGGCGCAAGAGGGCAAGGCGCCCGCGCCTCATGCCGCGCTGTTCCGCAATAACCACGATGGCACGTTCACCGATGTGACGGAGAAGGCCGGCGTGACCAACGAGCGCTGGGGTCTGGGATGCGCGGTGGGGGACTTCGACAACGATGGATGGCCGGACCTCTATGTCACAAATCTGGGCGCGAACCGGCTGTATCGCAACAACCACGATGGCACATTTACCGATGTGGCGGAGAAGGCCGGCGTGGCGCTCAACCCGGATTCGCCTGACGTGGTGGCCGATCACACGGGCGCGACGTTCGGCGACTTCGACGGCGACGGAAGGCTCGATCTGTTTGTGGCGGGCTACGTGAGGTACGACTTCAAGAATCCGCCGGTTGCCGGATCGAAGGGTGTGAAGACGCCGACGTGCCAGTACCGCGCGGTGAATGTCATGTGCGGGCCGCGGGGGCTTGAGGGCGCCGAGGATCACCTGTTCCACAACAACGGCGACGGAACGTTTACCGATGTGACCAAGCAGGCCGGCGTGGTGGACACGAATCGTTATTACGGGCTGGGCACGGTGTTTGTGGACGTAAACGGGGACGGCAAAGTGGATCTGGCGGTGGCCAATGACTCCACGCCGAATTATCTCTACATCAACAAGGGCGATGGAACGTTCGAGGATGCCAGCTACACCAGCGGCTACGCGGTCAACGAGGCGGGGCGCGAGGTAGCCAACATGGGCATCGCGGTGGGAGATTACGAGAACAACGGGCACGTGGACCTGGTGAACACGACGTTTTCCGATGACTACTTCGTGGTGTTCCGCAACGACGGGACCGGCGCATTTGAAGACGTGAGTTACAGCGTGGGCGTGGCGGTGCCGACGATTCCGTTTGTAGGGTTCGGCGACGGGTTTCTGGATTATGACAACGACGGCTGGAAGGACCTGCTGTTCGTGAACGGGCATGTGTATCCCGCGGTGGACAAGCAGCCGGGCTGGGGCATGAGTTATGCGCAGCGGCCGCTGCTGTTCCGCAACACCGGAAAGGGCAAGTTCGAGGTGGTTCCGGCAGTGGAGGGATCGGGGCTCGCGGTGACGGCGGTGGGCCGTGGCGCTGCGTTCGGCGACCTGTTTAACGACGGCAAGATCGACGTGGTGATCAACAATCTTGATGGGCCTCCGGTGCTGCTGCGCAACGTCAACCCGGATCATCATCATTGGGTGGAGTTCGCGCTGGTGGGCGGGACCGACTCGAAGACCAACCGCAAAAGCCCGCGCGATGCGGTGGGCGCGACGGTGTATGTGACGGCGAACGGGATGCGGCAGCGCGAAGACGTGTTGAGCGGCGGCAGTTATCTCTCGTCGAACGACATGCGCGTGCACTTCGGGCTGGGCGATGCGGCGAAGGCAGACGCGGTGGAGATTCACTGGCCCGGCGGCGCGGTGGAGACGGTGAAGCCGGCCGCGGTGGACCGGGTCTACACCGTGGAAGAGGGCAAGGGGATCACAGGGGAACTGTGCACCGCTTGCGAGAAGAAGTAACTGCGGCCTGCAGCGGAGTTATCGCCGGCACACGAGAGCTACTAGCTACTAGCAGATAGTACATGACCGCATGATTTGGTGTGATCGCCGCGATGGACAGTGGGCAACAGCTGCCTTAAAGTAAGTTCTCACATGAGAATAGTTGGCTGGGTTCTTCGTGGGTTGCTGGCCGTAGACTTCGCACTTTTCGTTCTGGCATTCATTCCCGCATTCTCTGGGATTGGCCCGGAACCCGGTATCGCCGACCGCCTTTGGGGAAACTATCGATTCGGCGGTTGGAGAGCTGATGTCGTGTGGATGTGCGCATCATCAGTGTTCATAATCGTTGCGGGGTTCCCTTGGATTAGGGAAAGCCGCTCCGCAAAGATCACCAGAATCGCATGGTTTCTTTGGTTAGCCTGTTACCCGATTTACATGTTCTATATCGTCATTCACATGTTTGGATAAGTGCATCAACAGGCGTCGTCCCGCAGTTGCTGTAAGCTCGGAAAGTGTGACCCGCGAAAAGAAACCGCGGATTCTTCGTCGCTCCGCTCCTCTGAATGACAACATAAACGTAATGGCGGCGTGTTGGGATCAGGGCCTCTTATGTATGGTCAGTTACTCTTAGATTCCCGCGTACCAGGCGTAGCCTGCTTCCGGCGACGCCGAGCCCAGGCCTTTGCCGAAGCGCTTCATGCTGTCGGTGACGGTCAGGGTGGTAATGAACTTGACGCTCTTGTAGCCGAGCTGGCGGGGTACGCGCAAACGCAGGGGACCGCCGAACCGGATGGGCAGATCGCCATTGTTCATTCCCATGGTGAGGAAGGTCTGCGGGTGCAGCGCATCGGCCATGTCGATGCTTTCCCACCAGTCCGGCTCGATGGAGCGGTAGACCACGTAGCGCGCGTGGGGCAGGACACCGACCTCGCTGAGCACATGATGCAGGGGCGTGCCGATCCACTCGGCGATGTAGGACCAGCCTTCTTCGCACATCACCTCGGTGATTTGGTTGCGAACGGGCAGGGCGCGAAGGTCGGCCAGTGAGAACGA
>DATNET010000255.1:0-3181 GCA_035606745.1 Tepidiformaceae bacterium | reverse complement strand
CGTCTCAGCCCCGACCTGCAGCCGGTAACCACCGTCGAGTTTGGAGCGCCGCTGGCCCGGCCCATGTACAGCGTGCTCGGGACAACGCGCGCACCGGCCCTGCCCGGATGGCGTGCCGGGCTTGAGCGTTATGTCCGCGAGAAGCAGTCCGGCTGACTCCAGTTTTCACGCCCGGCCCTGTCGCCATAGGACCGCGCTCGGTACCATGCCTCGTGTAGTGGCGCGTCGCGGTCAACCGGCGGGGATGTCTGAGCGGCGACATTTCGAACGGTCACTGAGGAGAAGAGATGCGCGTTCTTGTGACCGGCGGAGCCGGCTATATCGGTACAACCCTCGTTCCCAAACTGCTTGCCCGCGGCCATGAGGTCCGTGTCCTGGACCGCATGTTCTGGGGCGTGCCGCACTACGCAGGCATGCCCGGCGTGGAACTGGTGAACGCGGATGTCCGCCGCATGCCCGAGGGCATCCTTGATGGCGTCGATGCAGTCGACCACCTCGCCGGATTCTCCAACGACCCCACAAGTGAGTACAGCCCCGAAGCGAACTGGCAGATGAACGCCGTCGCGACAGAAACAATCGCAAAGCTGTGTTGCGCGAGCGGCGTCAAGCGGTTTGTCTTTGGCAGCAGTTGCTCGCTCTACGACGGCGTCGATAGAGGCGAAGAGTTGCTCGACGAGGACTCCTCACTCCACCCCCGCGGCGCCTACGCCACCTCGAAGCGGTACTCGGAGCAGGCGTTGATGCGGGAGGCCGGCAGCAGCTTCGAGCCCGTCATCCTTCGACAGGCGACCGTCTTTGGCGTGAGCGAGCGGATGCGCTTCGACCTCGTGGTGAACTCATTCGTTAAGGACGCGCTGGTCAGGCAGCGACTGGTGCTCCACGGCGGCGGAAAGATGTGGCGGCCGCTCGTCAGCGTCAAAGACCTCGCCGACGCCCACATCGCGTGCCTGGAAGCGCCGAGCGATGCGGTCGCGGGCGAAACGTTCAATGTCGTGGGCGAAAACCACCAGGTGCGGCAACTCGCGGAAATCGTGGCAGCGGAGTTGGTCAAGTTGGGAAAGCCGGTCGCGCTAGAGGACGGTCCGCTGCCAAACATCGTACGAAACTATCGCTGTACCGGCGCCAAGATCCGCGAGCGGCTGGACCTCAAGTTCCCAAACTCTGCCTCCGTCGCCGTGGAAGAGCTGGTTGCGACGTACGGCAAGACGCCCATCGAACAGTTCGGCCACCCAAAGTTTTACAACATTGCCTGGATGGAGCTGCTGGAATCGTCGCGGCCGGCTTACCAGGCGATGCCGAACATCTTTGAACCGGTCGACGATCAGGCCTAGCGAAATCCAGTCCTGGCCCTGCACGTGGAGGTGTTGTGGACATTCATGTGACCAAAACGAAGCTCGAAGGCGTCGTCGTCATTGAGACCGACTTCTTTCGCGACGACCGCGGCTTCTTCATCGAGGTGTACCACAAGCAGCGCTATATCGACGCCGGCCTCGACTATGACTTCGTCCAGGACAACCACTCACGATCGGCTCACAAGGTGCTCCGCGGCTTCCACTATCAGGACATGACCGCGCCGATGGGCAAGCTGGTGCGCTGCACTGTGGGCGCCGTGCTCGATGTGGCAGTCGACTTGCGAGTGGGCTCCCCAACGTTCGGCGAATGGGTTGGCGAAGAGCTCTCGGCCGACAACATGCGCCAGATCATGGTCCCGCCCGGCTTTGGCCACGCCTTCGTCACGCTGAGCGATTTCGCGGAAGTGCATTACAAGTGCACTGGCCTTTACACGCCGGAATCGGAAGGTGGCGTGCGCTGGAACGACCCCGACATCGGCGTCGCCTGGCCGTTCGATGACCCGGTGCTCTCCGGGCGCGACCAGCAGAGCGGAAGCCTGCAGGATTACCTGAAGCATCCAGCGTTCCACTACGCGGCGTGAGCCGGTGGAAAACCGCCTTCGCCGGTGGGCCCAGTTGCCTGCGGAGCCTCGGCATGTCAGGGTTGCTCTAAAGGACAGAGTCGATTGAACATCTTTTTTGACGTGGATTACACGTTGATCACCTGGGACGTGAAGCTGCGGCCGGGCGTCCACGAAGTCTTCGCCAAGCTGCGCGAAGATGGCCACACGATCTACCTTTGGAGCGGGGTAGGGCCGCGCTGGGAGGTTGTCCGGCGCTTCGAATTGCAGGAACACGTCACCGACTGCTTTTGGAAGCCGCTCTACAACCATCGCGAACGCATGGCAGGCCTGGGCGTGACCGTCGAGCCCGATTTCGTCATTGATGACCACCAGGAAATCGTCGCGGTGTTCCCCGGCACACGCATCGACGAGCCGAAGATCCCGTTGGATCGCGACCGCGAGATGTGGCGGGTACTGGACGAGATCCGCGCTTTTGCGGCAGCGGCAAGCACGGACATCGCGGCCGACGCCGCCGGCTAGCACCAGGCGATGATCGGGCGGCAAGTCATTCTCGTGCGGCACGCCATGCCAGACATCCGGCGTGGCGTTGCACCAGCCCTCTGGGGACTTTCAGAGGCGTCACGCGAAGACTGTGTCCTCCTCGCTCATGCACTGCCAGACGGGCTTTCACCGACCATTTTCGCGAGCGACGAACCGAAGGCCCGCGAGACCGCTGAAATCATTGGGCTGAGGCGGGGGCTACAGGTGGCGCTGGATACCGGCTTCCGGGAGGTAGACCGTCCCACGGCGTGGGATGACGACTACCGGATCGCCGCGGCGAGTTACCTCGCGAATGGGCTCAGAGACGGTTGGGAGCCACGCGATTCTGTGGTTCGGCGATTCGGCAGCTCTGTCCTGGCTGCGCTCAATGCGACGGAGCACGGCACCACAGTCATCGTGAATCACGGATTGGCGCTGAGTCTCTGGTTGGCAGCCCTGGCGGACATTGACCTGGTGCCGTTCTGGCAAGCACTTACCCTGCCAGACGCCTGGCTGTTCGATATCGATGGCGCTACGTCAAAGCGGCTCTGGGCCGGCTAGCTGTCGAGGGCATCGATGACATCATCGTTCGCGTCCTTTTGGTAGGCGAGGTCCACGAGGTCGCCGCGGTCCGGCTGGAAAGGCTCACAGCCGCGTTCAGCCCACCGGCTTCTCAGGTACGCAGATGCGGCGCAACGGCAATTGATGCTTCGAATCGTCCGAAAGTTTGTCGTAGTGCTCCAACAA
>DATNET010000213.1:0-2418 GCA_035606745.1 Tepidiformaceae bacterium | reverse complement strand
GAACCGAATACGGTTACGCATGGCCCGACGAAGTGGAGCGCCCGAAACCCACGCAGGTATTCGAAAAAGATCCGCAACGCGCGCACCAACTCGGAGCCGCGCGGCTTCGGTCCTTCGAGAAAGTGGCGTTCATCGGGATCGACCGGGGTCTTGCCCCATTCGGTCTTACTGGCCGCTGGCGCGGACGCCGGTGTGGGGCCGGCCGTGGGTAGTGAGAGAGATGCTTCTTGTCCGTCTTCCACACCTCAAGTGTACGGCTCCGGCCGGGCCGCTGCGCCGGCGCCGGTGCGCTGATGGCTCGCGCGTCATGTGGGGGAAGGCCGCGTAAACCGGGGGCTTCCTCGTAGGGCTAAGCGAGGGGAATTGGCGTTATCCCACACAGGAAAGGCATCGCTTCACCCAGCGCGTGGAGGAAGCCACCGCGGTCGAGCCTTACCCGCGCCTGACCCAACCACAAGTCCCCACGGGCCCCGATGGGCGCCAAGAACTCCATCGCTGAATCTAAGAACGCACCTTCTGACCTCCTGGAACGGCTCATTCCACACATCCCCACATGCTCATCATCACCGTCTCTTATCCTCTAACCATGTTCTCTGTTCAGATGGAAAGACGATGCTCGATGCGATAACCATCCAGGTGAGTGGGGGAAACGGCGGCCATGGGGTCGTCAGTTATCACCGCGCCAAGTTCATCCCGAACGGCGGCCCGGATGGGGGCGACGGCGGGCGCGGCGGCCGCATCTTCTTGCGGGCGGTCGATGACGTGTACACGCTCGAACAGTACCGCTCGAAGAAGAAGTTCCGTGCCGGCAATGGCGGCAATGGTGGGCCGAGCCTTCGCACTGGCGCCCATGGCGGTGACCTCTTCCTCGACGTGCCAGCGGGCACGGTCGTCCACGATGACGAGACCGGGGACCTCATCGCCGATCTGGAGAACCTGGGTGACGAGGTGTTGGTCGCGCACGGTGGCCGCGGGGGCTGGGGCAACAAGCGCTTCGCCACAAGCACGAACAAGACGCCAGGATTTTCGCAAAAGGGACACGAGGGCGAGCAGGTCCAGGTCCGGCTGGAGCTACGGCTCCTCGCCGATGTTGGGCTCATCGGCCTGCCCAATGCCGGTAAGTCGACGTTCCTCGCGGCTGTTTCGAGCGCGAAGCCCAAGGTTGCTGCCTACCCGTTCACAACGCTCGAGCCTATGCTGGGCGTGGTGATGGTCGATTACGACCGTTTCACTCTGGCGGACCTGCCCGGCCTCGTCGAAGGGGCGAGCGAAGGCTACGGGCTCGGCTTCGAATTCCTCAAGCACATCCGCCGCTGCCGGGTGCTGCTCCACGTCATCGACAGCGCCTCGCCCGACCCGGTGACCGACTACGAACTCATCGAAGGCGAGCTGCGCGCATATGACCCGAAGCTGGACGACGTCGCGCGCATCGTGGCGGTGACGAAGAGCGACCTCGACGCCAACCGTGCAGAAGATTCGGCGGCTGCGCTGGCAAAGCACATCGGCCAGCCGGTACGCGTAATTTCCGCCGATGCTGGCGAAGGCACGAGCGAACTTGTGCACGAACTCCTGTTGCTGGTGGTGCACGAACGCCGGCTTGCCGCCGAGCGCCCGCCGGAAGCGGAAGATATGCCGGTGCTCCGGCCGGTGTCGCAGGAGCGGTTCAGCGTCGTTGCCGAGGGGCCGGGCCGGTTCCGTATCGAAGGCTTCCGGCCGGTGTCGTTCGTCGAGATGATGGATACCGAGATGCCGGGCGCGCGCGACGAAATCGACCGCCGCCTGGACCGCTGGGGTATCACGCGCGCCCTGCGCCGGGCCGGCATCCAGCCCGGCGACACGATGGTCTTTGGCGAAGTGGAACTGCGCTGGGAGTAGCGGGAGCTACTGTTCAAAACTACCACTGGCGCAAGGGCAACCAACCGTAGGCCGGATGTCGCCGATGTAGAGGGAGTTGTCGCCCGCCACGGCGGCTCCCAGAGCGTGGCCGTCCAGAGCAATGCCAGTGATGACGACGCCGTTATCAGCTGTGAGAATCGGCGTGCCCCTTGTCACCTGCGAGGCGACCGCGGCACCAGTGCACGGCTGGGGAGCGCCGCCGCTGCCGCGTATGACGAATTGAATCGTCAGTTGGGCGGATCGGAGATTCAGCGCCCCGTGTGCGCAGATCAGGGTTCCATCCAGCGGGGCGAGAATGGTGCCAAACGCCAGGGCATGGCACGTCTCGGCGTCGCACTCGGTCTTCTCGGTCTGCCGAACCGGATCGGGCCTGGCTGCCGGTCCCGTCCGCGTCGCGGCGCTGGTATTGAGCGCTTCGCCGGTCTGAGCGTTGAGGGCGACCGAGTCTGGAATTGGGCCGACTGAAATGAAGAGGCTTCCGTTCGCGTCGATGGACGCATGCCGGCGGTCGAGGTCTCCAAG
>DATNET010000204.1:0-2029 GCA_035606745.1 Tepidiformaceae bacterium | reverse complement strand
GCCTCGGCCCCTGGCTTGAAAAACACCGGGGCGAACCCATCGCCGTCGCTGGCAACCATGACTTCCTTGTGCACCCCGGCGCATACGGCGCGCACAATTGGCGAGCACTGGAGATTGAGGTGGACGCGGAACTCTCCGGGCGATTGAGCGTCCTGATCGCGGAACAGCGCCGCGCAAAGTCGCCCGCCGAAATCGCCCGGATTCGCCGCGCGGTCGCGGCATCCGTACCCGGCCATTTCGCTGCCATGCGCCTCGCCCGCCCCGGCATGACCGAACGAGAGCTCCAGGTCGAAATAGAAGCGGAATTCTTTCGCAACGGCGGCGACCGCACGGCGTACGGCTCGATTGTGGGCAGCGGCCCCAACGCCGCAATCCTCCATGTCGCTCCCGGTCCGCGGCCCATGGCCGCCGGTGACCTTGTGCTTGTCGATGCCGCCGCAGAATACCGGGGCTACGCGAGCGACATAACGCGTTCTTTTCCAGTGAGCCCCCGGTTCAGCGGCATCCAGCGCGACCTCTATGAGCTCGTGCTCGACGTCCAACAGGCGGCCATCGCGAACGCCAGGCCTGGGGTCGAATATAAGGACCTGCACCTCGCTGCATCACGCCAGATAGCGGAGGGGCTGGTGGCCCTCGACATCCTTCGCGGGGACCCGGACGACCTCGTCGATCGCGATGCGCACGCGCTCTTCTTCCCACACGGCCTCGGCCACATGCTCGGCCTGGCGACCCACGATGCGGGCGGGTGCCTGGCCGGACGCACACCAAGCGACCGCTTCGGGCTCAAGTGGCTCCGGGCGGACCTCCCGCTCGCCGAAGGGTACGTCGTCACCGTTGAGCCCGGCATCTATTTCATCCCCGCCATCATCCAGGACCCCGAGCGGCGCGAGGCGTTCGCCGATGCTGTCAATTGGGAACGTGTTGACGAACTCGCGTCCTTTGGCGGCATTCGCATCGAAGATGACGTCCTCGTGACAGCGGCCGGAGCCGAGGTGCTGAGCGTCGCCATACCGAAATCCGTCGCCAGCCTTGAAACTATTCGCCAGGAGGCCCTCTCCGCGTGACCCGCCCGTACGAACACCTCACGCTCGCCGACGTTGCTCGCCAGCCCCGGCCCGGCACGGTCGTCCCCGGCCGCCTCGAATTCACCCCCGATGAGACGGGCATAACGTACCTCTACAGTGAGTCCGGGAGCCTTGTCCGCTCTCTCTGGCGCTACGATATCGCCACGGGCGAACGTCGCGTCATTGCCGGCGCACCGCCCGAATCGACGACAGAAGGCGAGCTTTCGCGCGACGAAGAGCTTCGGCGCGAGCGCGCCCGGCTGCGCGAACTCGGCGTCACCGATTACCAGTTCGCCCCGGAGGCCGAGCCTTCCGTGTTGCTTATCCCGGGCGGCGGAAAGCTCTACGTGTCAGTCGGCGATGGACCCGTACGCGAGCTCCAGGGCGGTGAGGGCGCGATCGATCCGCGGCTTAGCCGCGACGGCGCCAACGTCGCCTTTGTGCGCGATGGCGACCTCTTCGTGCTTCCGATCAGCGGCGGTGAGCCGGCTCGCCTGTCGTTCGGCGCCGAGGACGGCTTGACCAACGGTCTGGCCGAGTTCGTCGCCCAGGAAGAACTCGACCGTGACCACGGATTCTGGTGGAGCCGCGATGGCCGCTTCCTGGCCTACATCAAAGCCGATAGCCGCCACATCCCTTCCTATCCGATCGTTCACCAGGGCACCAGCGTCGTGGATATCGAGTACCACCGGTATCCCTTCGCCGGGGAACCGAACGCTCTCGTCGAATTGGCCGTCGTCGATGTCGCCACAGGCGAAACGCGTTGGATGGACCTCGGCGAGGACCGCGACATCTATATCGCCCGGGTCGGTTGGCGCGCAGATGGCAGGCTCACAGCACAGCTGCTCTCCCGCGACCAAAAGCATCTGCGCCTGGTCGCCTTCGATGTCCGTGCCGGCTCGGCCCGCGTCCTCATCGACGAGTACTCCGAGCCCTGGATTAACCTCTCGAGCGATGACCGCTTC
>DATNET010000189.1:0-2758 GCA_035606745.1 Tepidiformaceae bacterium | reverse complement strand
CTGTATACAATCTGGACCCGAGGAGTTCCCCCACTGTGACCACTTCCGCTGAAACCGTCGCCCGCGGCCTTGAAGGCATCAACGTCACCGCTACCAAGCTCTGCCGCATCGATGGCCAAAAGGGCGAGCTTGTTTACTCTGGCTACGATATCTACGACCTCGCCGACAACTCGACGTTCGAGGAAACGGCCTTCCTACTGTGGAACCAGCGCCTGCCCAGCAGCGCTGAACTGGAAGCCCTGCACGCCACGCTTCGCTCCGAACGGGGCCTCGATGAGCCGGTCGAACGCATCCTGCGCGAGCTCTATGCGGTCGTCCGGCCGATGCGCACGCTCGAAATCGCGGTCGAGGTGATTGGCGCGATCGACCCGAAGTCCAGCGACCTCACCAGCCCGCAGCTCAGGCACACGGCCGCGCGGCTGACCGCGAAGATGGCGACGGTCATCGCGTCGTATCACCGCATGCGCACCGGCCAGGCACTGGTGGCCCCGCGCAACGACCTCGGCCACTCCGCCAACTTCCTGTACATGCTCACGGGCAAAGAACCGAACCCGCTCGAAGCACACACCTTCGATGTCGCCATGATCCTCCACGCCGAACACGAGATGAACGCCTCGACGTTCTCCGCGATTGTCACCGCGTCCACGCTCTCCGACATGTATTCCGCGATCGCCTCAGCCATCGGCACGCTTAAGGGCCCGCTCCACGGCGGCGCCAACGAGGCCGTCTACAAGATCCTCGAAGCGATCGACACCGAGCAGAACATCGCCCCCTATGTCGAAGCGATGCTTGGCCGGGGCGAGCGCGTGATGGGCATCGGGCACCGCGTGTACAAGACCACCGACCCCCGCGCAATCATCCTCGAACGGCTCGGCCACGCCGTCGCGGACCAGTCGCCGGACCGCAAGTACTTCGACCTCTCGCTCAAGTTGCGCGATTACCTCGCGCGCAAGCTCGAAGGGAAGCCGCTCTACCCGAACGTCGACTTCTTCAGCGCATCGGTTTACAAGATGCTGGGCATCCCCAGCGACCTGTACACGCCGATCTTCGCGCTGTCGCGCATCACCGGCTGGACCGCGCACCTGATTGAGCAGTACGCCGACAACCGCCTCGTGCGTCCGAACGCCCTCTACGAAGGCGCCGCGAACCGGACATATGTGCCCGTGAAGGAGCGGTAGGCAACCTCACGGCGCGGGCCCTCAGCCCTGAGCGAGCCCTCACCCCTGCCCCTCTCCCGACCCGGCGGGAGAGGGGAGGAGCAGTGCCTATCCTGATGCCCAGGCGAAGGCGCCGGCGCCGATTGTGGTCGATGGCTTCTACCAGAATCATTGCCCGACGAGCCTGACGGTGTATGGCGGCCAATCGATGGACTACTTCGCGAACATGTACCGCGTCACGGCGCAGCGGATTCGCCAGCTCAACCCGACGCTCCCCGATGGCCGGCTCCCCGACGGCACGGAGGTCAACGTCCCATTCGTCGATTCCATGACGTGCTCAACGGCGATAGAAGCGACCGCCGTGTCGACGGCGGTGGCCCACGGCACACCGCAAGCGCCGCTCGACATCGTCGTCACCGTGACACCGGCGCCGGAGTAGCCGCGACGCAGCGCGGACCCCGGCACCCAATAGTCCGTACCGCCGCGACCCAGGCATTCCTGCCCAACGAAGGCGCGCGGGAGCTGACGCACCACCTGAGCCCCCTCGGCACCAACCAGTCCGAACCGCGCACGTTAGTAAGCGGAGCGATGATGATTCAGCGGCTCCGCCAGGGTTCAGGATGTCTCCTCAGGCGTGCGTGTGCACCGTGTCCACATCGCTCCGCTTACTGCTCTGAAAAGACCGCCAGCCGGGGATTTGTCCGGCGGGCGTGGCATCATCGCCACGCAACAGCCGGCTCCCTCCGGCTGCGGCCTCGCGGTCGCCGTACTGACCAAGCAGTGGTGGCACCTGGCCATCCCAGACTAACGTGCGCGGTTCGGAAACGTGCTGCTCAGCCGCGCCAGTATGCCTTGTCCATCCTAAATCGTAATCTTTACCATAGGGTAGGGAAACTCTCCCCGGCGCTTGCTACGGTATTGATATGACATCGCGCTCACCCGTGCATGGCGACTTCATCGCGCATCCACCCTGGACAGCTCGCCAGCGGCAGGTGCTCGACCTCCTCGCGCGCGGCCGGACGAACCCCGAGATTGCGGAAGAGTTGGGCATCTCGCTGGACGGGGCGAAGTGGCACGTGCGCGAAATCATCGGCACGCTGGGGGTGGATTCGCGCGAAGAGGCCGCCGACCTGTGGCGCGAAGAGAACGGGCTCGTCCGGCGCGTGTTCCGCGGCATTGCCGGCGTGCTGGGCATGTTTGCAGGCCCGGCTGGCTGGGTTGCCGGGGGTCTCGTCGCGACCGGCGTTGCGGCGATTGTAGTGCTGGCTATCGTCGTCGCCACCCGCGGAAGCAACCCGCCCCCGGCACTCGCGCCCGGCCCGTCGGCCACCGCTACCATCCTAACAACAGCTACCCCCGAGCCAAGCACCGGAAACGCTCAAGTCGACGCGGTTCTCGCGGCGATTAGAGACCGGGACTCCGACTCACTCCAACATCTCGTTCAGTTCACGGATCGAAGCTGTGAAACGACACCGATCTCTCTGCCGAGCGCGCCGACATGCCAGGCGGGAGAGGAGCCTGGTAGCGATGTGCCAGCTTTCCTGGTGATTGGCTGTCCGGCCGGGCATTACGCTCGGTCGTCCGAACTGCCGTCCGTGGTC
>DATNET010000187.1:0-7375 GCA_035606745.1 Tepidiformaceae bacterium | reverse complement strand
CATTGCGCAGCACGGCCGCTTCCAATTCGTCCGCCACAACATCATCGAACCACTTCCCGAAATGGGGACCTTCGATCGCATCTACAACCTCGCCAGCCCCGCTAGCCCACCTGGCTACCAGCGCTTTCAGGTTGAAACTCTTCGCGTCAACAGCGAGGGGACGCGGCGGCTGCTGGAACTCACTGCGACGAGCGGCGGACGATTCCTGTTCGCCAGCACGTCCGAAGCCTACGGCGACCCCCTGGATCATCCGCAACGCGAGACGTATCGCGGAAATGTAAGTTCGACCGGCCCACGTTCGATGTACGACGAGGCCAAGCGTTTCGGCGAAGCCATGGTCATGGCCCACGTCCGCACCGTTGGCACTGACGCACGAATCGTGCGCATCTTCAACACGTACGGCCCTCACTCCGACCCGCTTGATGGGCGCGTCGTCCCGAACTTCATCACGCAGGCGCTCGCGGGCCTTCCGCTCACGGTCTATGGGGATGGGTCACAGACCCGCTCGCTCTGCTACGTGTCCGACCTCGTCGAAGGACTGATTCTGCTGATGGAATCGCCGGCGGCGCGAGGCGAGGTCGTAAACCTCGGCAACCCCGAAGAACACACCATCCTAGAATTCGCGCAGCTGATTATCGAGATGACCGGCAGTATCTCGGACACGGTGCTCACACCGGCTGCCGTGGGCGATGATCCGCAGAGGCGCCGCCCGGAAATCAGCAAGGCCATCGAGTTGCTGGGATGGCAGCCTAAGGTCTCGCTGCGCGACGGCCTGTCACGGACCATCGAGTACTTCGTAGATGAGGTTGCACGGCAGCAGCCGGGCGTTCCCGCGCGCGGCTAGCAATTGTCTGCCAGGGCAATGCGCGGTCAACTTCTGCTTTCGAACGCCGCGGCTCAACCGGTGCTCCACACGTTCCGTCCATGGTAACAAGACCAACCGCACGCTCCGGAGGCGATTCCATTGATACCTCGCAAACTGTTGGAAGCGACCTTTCGAAGATTCTGGTTGCTCCTGATACCTGTGATAGTGACCCCGCTCATCGTGGTCGCACTGACACGAACAACTCCCAAGTACCAATCTGTGGCGACGGTGTGGGTCGCACAACCGGCGAACATCGGTCCAGCGGCGCTCGGCCAGGCCGCCAACCCGTACGTTTCCGCCGCTGACGCCCAATCTCAGGTGATCCGGGACTTGCTCACAACGAAGAGCTTTCGCGGCGACGTGGCCAAGTCCGCTGGCCTCCCGGCCAGCAACGCCGCAATTAATTTCGTCGGTAGCTCGGTACAGGTCTCGACCGCCGGTTCGAATCTCATTGCCGTCGTGGCGACCGGCAGCGACCCGCAGTTGCTCCAGGCGATGGTGAACGGCGTGATCGCGCAGTACCAGGCCCGATCGGCCGATGAATCGCAACGGCAAACCGCGATTGCCGTGCAGTACTACACAAACCAGATAGACGTCGCGAACAAGGAATTGGATACGCGCCGCGCCGCGCTGACCGCCTACACAGCGGCGCACCCGAACGCTGCCAGTCCTACCACGGTCGATGTCCAATACACGCAGCTGGTAAGCGCGGTGGATGCCCAGTCCCAGGTCGTGAACGGCCTCGTGACGTCACTTCAGGATGCTCAGCTCAAGGCGGCGTCGGCGCCGCAGAGCCTACAAGCGAGCTTCAGTGTTCAGGACCCGGCGAACCTCCCGAAGACGCCCGAGCCAGTCTCGCTCACGAAGCGATTCGGCTATCCAATCGCCGCTGTGATCTTCGGAATCCTGATCGCCGTCGCCTACGTCTACATCACCTACCGCACGGACCACGCGATTCGTTCGAGCGAGGACCTCCTGGGCCTCTCCGTGCCGCTACTCGGCGTGATCCCGGATTTGCCGCCTCTGCACTCACGTGGGCTCGGCCGCTTGGCTCCATGGGTTTGGATCCCATCTAAGGCGCGACGTGAGTACGCGAGGGCCGTCGCTGCTTCGATTTCAGCCGTTCCTGTTCCCGCTCGCGGAGGTGCACGATGAAAAAGCTACCCGAGATCGACTCACAGACGCGGCTCGACCTCGAGGAGGCAATCCGCGAGGTACACCTCATTGCCGGGTTCGACGTGGGTGACCATTCCGGCACGGCGTATGCCGACCGCGGCGTCCGCCCGCAACGGCTTGCCCGCCGCTCCATCGCCGTTGGCGTGACCAGTCCGGACTATGGCGACGGGAAAACCACGATCGCCATTGCGCTCGCTGCATCGCTCTCGCACGACTTCGGGACGAACGTAACGCTGGTGGACGCCGATTTCCACACACATTCTGTTGAACGTCAGTATGGCCTTGAAGGGCAGGTCGGTTTCGCCGAAGTCCTCGCCGGCACGACGGTGCTCCCGGACGCCACCCACGATATCCAGAATGCGTCTATCCGCATCGTGCCGGCCGGGCTGGTGTCGTCCGACCCCGCGCGGCTCGCTCGCTCCGACCGCCTCGGGCCAGCGGTCGATCAGATGAAGTCCGCAAACAGCCACGTGGTACTCGACCTTCCGGCGACGCTGCATTCGATGAACGCCCCGGCGCTTGCGCAACGCTGCGATGCCGTGATTGTCGTCGCCCGAAGCGGTAGGACGACCCGCGCGCAACTCGACCGCGCATTGCATCTTCTGCGCGATGCGAACGTGATTGGCGTTGTGATGAACAGGCAGCGCTCGAGCATCCCCACCTGGGTGCAGCGGACGCTTGGCGTCCGGGCGTAGATGAGGTCACGAGTATGGTGCTGATAGCTGCGCTCATTCTCATCTCCCTGGCTCTTAGCACCACCTTCATGCGGCGCCTCATTCCTTCGGAATCAGTCCTCGCATTGGCGCTGGTTGCCGTGACGGTCGTCGTCCTGTTGCAGACGGGGCACATCTCGTGACCAGCGTTCCGATCGGTTTCCCAGCGACGCCACCACGGCGATGGGTGTCGGGCGCGACAGCGGAATTTGCACTATTCGGTCTGCTGGTTGGTTCCATAGGATTCTCGGCGCTTACGGTCCTTCTCTTCGGGCCCTGGGCACTGGTGATTCCGCTCTACGCAGGTCTGGTCGGGCTCATCGTGGTGGCACCGGAGAAAGGTGCGTTGGTCGTTTTCGCGCTTGCCGTCGCGTTTGAGCCCGCGGCCCTGGACATCACCAAGCCACTCAGCGCGGCGCTGTACCAGATGCCACCGGGAATGACCAAGCCGTTCGGGCTGACTATGACGCCGGTCGAGATGCTCACGGCGCTGACCGCCATCTCACTCCTCGTAAAGCCGCAGCTCTACGCCAGTTCCAAACCACGACTGCCCGCCCTCATTTACGCGTTACCGGCGGTGATCGTGCTCGGCTTCCTCTACGGCGCTCGCAAGGGCGGCGCCCTCAACACCGGTTACGAGGAGGCGCGAGGGCTGCTCTTCGGGATGTGCGCGTTTTACATCGCCCGCCGGCTCGCGGGGCGTCCCGCACAGCCATGGCTCAAGGCATTTTTCGCCGGCACCGTCGTGCTCGCCATCGTCGTGATTCTGCGGTACTACACGGTTACGCGGGCCGGCTCGGCCGTCCCGATTGAATTTCAATACGCCCATGAGGACGCGGTGTTCCTCGCCATCGGATGCGTCCTCGCGGGCGTGAAGTTGATGCGTAGCAAGACGAATGGCAGTCGTGTCTGGCTGCTGTTGTATGGATTGCTTCTTTTTGCCGCGCTCTTCGCGACCGGACGACGGGCTGGCACGCTCGTGTTGGTCGTTGGCGTACTGGTGGCAGCCTGGCTCACGTTCAGGCACCGGCCACGGCTCGTGATTGCCATCGGCTTGCCTGTGCTGGTCGTGAGCACGGCCTATCTCGGTGCGTATTGGAACAAGCAGTACGGGACACTCGCGCAGCCCGCGCGGGCTATACGGTCGCAATTCGACCCAAACGCCCGTGACGAAAGCTCGGACACGTATCGCACCACAGAGGCTTTCGACGTTGTGCAGACGATCAGAGGGAACAGACTTTTCGGCGTAGGCTTCGGCGTGCCGTTTGCCCAGTACCAGCCGCTCCCATCGCTCACTTCATTTTGGCCCCTGCAAAGCTACACACCGCATGAGAACGTCCTGTGGTTGTGGTTAAAGGGCGGCATTCTTGGAATTTCCGTAGCGCTTGGCATCTGGGTGCTTGCATTCAAGCGCTGCCTCATCGCCATCCGGCAACGGGCTGGGAGCGATACGTGGCTCCTCCCGGTCGTGCTGGCGAGCGTCCTCACGATGTATTTGTCGTACGCGGGGGTCGATCAAAGCCTTACTGTCAGCCGCGCCTCGTCTCTCCTGGCTGTGGCGCTGGCGCTCGCATTTTCGCTCCCGGCTGCCGGACGACTCGAAAATGCCTGAGCTCGACATTGTTATCACCACATACGGTCGACACGGGCCCCTCAATCGCTGCCTGGACGCGCTCGCCCTCCAGTCCCGGCCGGCGGCCAGGGTCATCGTCGTTGACGACTGCAGTTCGCCGCCCGTTGAACGCACGATCCCACTGGCGCTCGCCGAGCGGTTGAGGCTGACCATTTTGCGTTTGGAGCGAAACGGCGGACCGGCGGCCGGGCGGAACGCGGGAGTCCGCGAGTGCACATCGGAACGGGTGTTGTTTGTCGACGACGACGTGGTAGCAAGTCCCCGTCTCGTCGAACGCCACGCAACCTGGCACGGCAACGACCCGACGCTCGTGGTTATCGGGCCACTGGCGTCTCCACCGGACTGGAAGCCAACGGCCTGGAACCTCTGGGAGGCACGCAAGCTGGACGCGGAATACCGCAAGATGCAGGCCGGCGTCTACGCCCCCACGTGGCGGCAGTTTTTCACGGGAAACTCGTCCGTACAACGGTCTGACCTCATCGCGGTCGGCGGCTTCGACGAACGGTTCACGCGGGCCGAGGATATCGAACTGGGCGTTCGTCTCGCCAAGGCGGGGCGCCGTTTCGTCTTCGACGCGCGAGCTGTGGGATGGCACTACGCCGTCCGGACCGCAGAGAGCTGGCTGCGCATCCCCGGCGAATACGCCCGATTCGATTCGGCGATCGCGAGATTACATCCGGAGCTGCACTGGGAGCGGATCGTCGCCGAGGATGCCGCCGCACGCCACGCGCTGATCCGCTCCGTCTCGGGCGGCCTGGGGCGGGTTGGGGGCCAGCGAATCGGTGCAAAAGCGGCTGTCGCCGCAGCGGCCAGGCTTCATTCAGCCGGTATCGAATCTCTCGGGCAATCCCTCCTCAGCCTCGCTTTTGCGCTCGAATATAACGCCAGCAGGAAGGACTCCTCCGACAACTTAGAAGTACTCGGTCCTCCGCAGACGACGCTTTCCAACAGAACAGGCGCACATCCTTGACGGCGAACGAGCGATACACGGCCACTCGACGCCGCGCTGAAACCCTCAATTGGGGAGGCAATCTCTGTTGATGAAGCTGGCGCTTTGCCTCGAACAGACGCTAGGCCATCGGGCGCACACCCGGAACCTGGAACAGGCCACTTGCGGAATGGACGGCGCGGACGTTGTACGCGTCGAATACCGCGAACGCGGACGCCTTCCGCTGCCATGGACCGTGCGCGGCAGCGCAGACGCATGCCGCGTGCTCCGCCAACGTCCGCCGGCTGATATCACGTTCTTTCACACGCAGAGCATCGGCCTGTTCGCGGGGCTTGCAACCCGGGGACGCAAGTACGCGATCAGTATCGACGCCACCCCTGTTCAGATGGACGCAATGGGTAAGAGCTATAGTCACCAGCGCCAGACGGCGATCGTGGAGGCAGCAAAGCGTTCGCTGTACCGGAGAGTGCTGCAGCAAGCGTCGCTGGTCGTCGCGTGGTCCGCGTGGGCGCGGGAGTCGCTCATTTGCGACTATGGCGTCTCCGCGAATCACATCGAAGTGATACACCCGGGCGCGTCACCGGCCTTCTTTCAGATTTCCCGCAGTGTCCCCGCGCGGCGGCCGACGATCCTGTTCGTCGGCGGGGATTTCGAACGCAAGGGCGGTCCGCTCCTGCTCCAAGCCTGGGCCGCTCTCCGCGATCGCGCCGACCTCGTGCTCGTGACGTCGGCGCAGGTTGATAGCGCCCCCGGAATACGGGTCGTTCGGGATGCCACGCCGGGAAGCAAGGCGCTCATCGATGCCTATGCGAACGCCGACATCTTTTGCCTGCCGACGCTGGGCGACTGCACATCGGTCGCGGTGGAGGAAGCAATGGCGGCCGGATTGCCAGTCGTCACGACTGACGTGGGGTCCAACCGTTCGACGGTCTCGGACGGCGGGTCGGGCCTCATCGTCCCACCGGGGTCGCTCGAGGAGTTGGGTTCAGCGCTCACGGAGCTGCTGGACGATCCATCCCTGCGTCGCCGGATGGGCGATGCTGCGCGCGATGCCGCCGCCCGTGACATGAATGCGGAGACGAACGCGGAGCGGCTGCTGCGCCTCCTTGAGAGTGTCGCGTGATGAAAGTGCTCGTAACCGGAGGCGCGGGATTCATCGGGCACCACCTCGTCCAGCATCTGCTCTCGCGGGGCGACGAAGTGGTCGTACTGGACAACTGTTCCCGCGGCTCGTTGGACAGGCCTGAATTAGCGGGGGCTGAACTGCTGGAGGGCGATGTGCGCGACCTTTCGACCTGCCTTCGGGCGGTGGCTGGTTGCACCTCAGTCGTACATCTCGCCGCCATCTCCAATGTGATGGGCAGCCAGGCCGACCCCAGGCTCACCGAAGAAACGAACGTCGCTGGCACGGCGAACGTTGCCAGGGCAGCCCGGTCGGCGGGCGCGCACCTCATATTCGCCTCGTCACGCGAGGTGTACGGGGAGCCCTCCCGGCTCCCTGTGTGCGAAAGTGACCGGCTAGCAGGGAAGAATGCCTATGGCGCCAGCAAGGTAGCAGCAGAGGAGTTGCTGCGGCGAGCTGCACAAGACGGGCTGACGGTTTCTGTGCTCCGGTTCACGAACGTCGTTGGTACCGGCGATTCGGGCCGTGTGCTTCCAACGTGGCTCGAGGCTGCGCATGCCGGGCGCCCGTTCATCCTCTACGGCGGAGATCAGGTGATCGACTTCGTTCCTGTCGCGACAGCGGTCGAGGCAATCGACCGGCTCGTCCACGGTAGTGCTATCGCGGAACCCATTAACATCGGCAGTGGTCGCCAAACGACGTTGCTGAAGCTTGCTTCGACGATTAGAGAGGCGTTCGGTGGTCACCCGCAGTTCGAGCGACGGCCCGCAAGGGAGGTGGAGGTCTCCCGCTTCCAGGCGGACACCACCCGGATGCGCACGCTCCTCGGGATCGAGCCTCCTGAGGCGCCCCTTGCGGTCATCCCGGAGATGATCAGGGCGTTGCGATGAGCGTCCTCATTTGTGTGAGCGTCAGC
>DATNET010000170.1:0-3264 GCA_035606745.1 Tepidiformaceae bacterium | reverse complement strand
GGTCTCGACGACTTCGCGCACAACCTTGTGGGAGTAGAGGGGTGTCTTCTCGTCCTCTGCTGCCGGATGCGTATCCCAGGGCAGCGATTCGACCTCGCCGGGCGGAAGCGGTTGGAGTTGGGCGACCGGCCCGGCGCCATCCGGAGGCGAGACGACGACCGCAGGCAGCGCTAACGACGCGCCTGGTGTTGAAGTTGGAGTTGTTGGCGAAGTCGCTGCCACGGCGATGCGAGGAGGTTGCGTAACACGTGAGCCATCGGCGCGGCGCTGCGGGGCCCAGCCCCGCCAGGGGTCGGACGGCAAGCGGGATGGAGGCGGGCCGGATGCAACTGTAGGGGACAGCGCCTGGGCGGCCACCGATGGCCGCAGCGAGGCAGAATCGTCCGAGGCCCGGATATCGGGCTGCACGTCACCGGCGGTTTCGGTTCTCTCCATGCGATTTTGAACGTACCACAGAACAGGGAGCAGGGAGCATAGAGAGGGAACAGGGAACAGGGAGCAGTGGCGTAGCGCCTCTCCGTGGTCATGGCCATTGCTTTCGCGGATCGCCACCGCCGGTGGGTGGCGACAACGCCCACTGTTCCCTGCTCCCTGCTTCCTGCTTCGTTCCCCTGTTCCCTGTTCCCTGTTCCCTGTTCCTTGTCTATGTTTTGTGGCGTGAAGAAGCAGCCGCTCGTGCCGTCGCCCGGCCACGCCATCCGGTTGGCGGACTTTGCGGCCGACTACGTGGGGGAAATGTCCAAAGCGGCGGCGCTGGAGCGGATTGTGCCGTTGCGGGCACGGCTGAACGAACTCCAGGACGAGCTCTACGCGGGTAAGAAGTACGCCGTGCTCGTGGTCCTGCAGGCGACGGATACGGGCGGCAAGGACGGGACGATCAAGAGCGTCTTCAAGGAAGTGGGACCGCTGGGCTGCTCGGTCACGAGTTTCGGCGTGCCGACACCGGAGGAGCTGAGCCACGACTACCTTTGGCGGTACCGCATGCCCATGCCGGCGCGCGGCCAGCTCGTCATCTTCAACCGCTCGTATTACGAAAGCGTGCTTGTGGAGCGGGTAAGAAAGATCGTGCCGAAGGCCGTTTGGAAACAGCGTTATAAGGAGATCAACGCGCTCGAGGCGTACCTGGCCCGCGAGCGTACCGTGGTGCTGAAGTTCTACCTCCACATCTCGAAGGATGAGCAGCGTGAGCGGCTACAAGACCGCGTCGACGACCCTGCGAAGCGTTGGAAGTTCGAAATGGGCGACCTGGACGACCGAAAACATTGGAGCGACTACCAGCGCGCGTTCGAGGACATGATCAACCGCACGAACACCGCCGTGGCCCCGTGGCACATCGTGCCGGGCGACCACAAGTGGTATCGCGACGTGGCCGTGGCGGAGGCGATCGTGTCGCGGCTGGAGCGGCTGAATATGGAGTATCCGGAGGCGGCGCCAGGCGTCGAAGGGCTGAAGGTGGAGTAGCGGGGCTGGCGTTGGGTGTTCGCCCGCTCGGACATCCTATTAGTGCCCGCTGGAGGTGAATCGGTGGTCGATGAGTGTTTGGGATGTGATGTACTGGATGGAAAAATCGAAGTGCCAGGCCGAGTGATTTACGAGGACGAATGGTGGCGCGTCGACCATTCGACCAGCCCCGTGCTGCTGGCCGGCTTCCTGATCATCAAGCCCCGCCGCCACGTCGAGCAGATAGGCGAACTAACGGTGGAGGAAGCCGCGGCGTTTGGCCCCTTGCTCACGCGCACGACGCGGGCCGTACAGGAAGTCCTGGCTGCGGAGAAAGTCTACGTTTGCTCGTTCGGCGAGGCGGTGCGCCACCTGCACTACTACATTGTCCCCCGCCTCCCGGAGATGCCGGCGACGGGGCCCGAGCTGATCCTTCAGATGTTCCGCGAAAGGACTTGGGCAACAACCGACGAAGCAGCCGTTGCGGTAGCAGACCGCGTGCGGGCGGCGCTCGGATGAGCCGTCACCAACCAGGGATGTATCATCGAGCCGGCCGCCGCCTTCGAGTGGCTCCAACATAATCCGAACCGCGCCCGTCAGGAAGCGGAGCGATGTAGTTCACAAGGGATGCGCGGCCGAAGTAAGCCGCCTAAAGAACCCGACCGTAGATGAATCATCATCGCTCCGCTTACTGACGTGCGCGGTTCGGATTGGTGTTACGCTTTCGCAGCACTCGATCCGGCCCCGCAGGTTGACCCACGCGAGCTCGCCGGTGGAACGACGGATTTCCGCGGAAGGTCAGCGCATCGCGGCAGACTAAGCCTTCGGCTTCGAGGGAGTCCATGCTGGTCTGGTGGATGCCCCGACGCACGGGGGTCGAAATGTCCCGAAGACCGGTTAGCGCAGCGCGAGCGTGCCCGGAAAAATCGGGACATAGCCTGTTGCGGGGCGGCGGCGTTTCGCGCACACTGATCGACGATGCACCACTGCGCTGCACCCACTCGTAAGGAAGACGCTTTCGCCCCGGACTCACCGGGGCGCGCCCTTCGGCGCTCCTAAACGGCTCCTGCTCCCACTTTCTTCTTTCGCTCTCGCTCATCCCCAGGCGGGGCGCGGCGCTGCCGCTGCAGTTGATGACCGCTTCTGCCGAAGCCGTTAAGCGAGAGACGTAAGAATTTCGTTAGTGTGCGAGGCGACCATTCGCCGCCTTCGCAGCACAATAGAGACCGAGAGGAAGAGACCCACAATGGGCGAGAAGATCTACATCTTCGATACCACGTTACGCGACGGCGAGCAGTCGGCCGGCGTTGCGTTTACGCCGCAGGAAAAGCTGGAAATCGCGAAGCAGTTGGAGCGGCTGGGCGTCGACATCATCGAGGCAGGATTCCCGTGCTCGACGCCGGGCGACCTCGACGCGGTGCAGCAGATCTCGCGCGAAGTGCGCGAGACGACCATCTGCGCACTGGCGCGGGCAGTCCCGACGGATATCGACACCGCCTGGGAGGCTGTGCGGGAAGCGGCCGACCCGCGAATCCATGTCTTCATTAACACGAGCGACATCCAGATGGCCCACCAGCTTGGCAAGGACCGCGAGCAGGTGCTAACGCAGGCTGAGGCGATGGTGCGCCACGCCGCGAAGTACACAAGCAACGTCGAATTCAGCCCCATGGACGCAACGCGCGCGGACCCGCGGTTCGTGTTCGAAATCGTCAAGCGTTGCATCGAGGCGGGCGCGACGACGATCAACATCCCCGATTCGGTCGGCTACGCCATCCCGGAAGAGCTCGGCGGGCTGTTTCGTGCGATCTTCGAAAACGTCCCGAA
>DATNET010000138.1:0-2528 GCA_035606745.1 Tepidiformaceae bacterium | reverse complement strand
CGACAGCGCTGGGCCTGGGCGTTGCCACCAATGGCGTCGACCTCTGCGACGATGCCTCGCCGGTGCGCCTGGAGTCCATGCCAGCGCGTCAGTCGCGTGGCGTGCTGGCCGGGCCACGGGTGGGGATCAGCGTGGCCGTGGAGCGCCCGTGGCGGTTCTGGCTCGACGGTGAGAGCTCGGTGTCGCAGTTCAAGGCAGGTGGACGCACGCGAGCAACGCCGGACCGGCAGACTTAGCCCCGTGAGCGATGCCGACAAGACGCTGCCCGATTCCCTGCCTGAGCACCTCCGCGAGGCATACCTGGTCCTGTCCTCTGGAGCCGCGCAGATCCTGCCCGCCGACGGTCTGGCCGAGCGGCTGCTCGCAGCCGATCGCGAGGGACGGCCGCTGCGGGTCAAGCTCGGCATCGACCCCTCCGGGAGTGACCTGACGCTCGGCCACGCAGTCGTGCTGCGCAAGCTGCGCCAGTTCCAGGACTTCGGACATACGGCAGTCCTCGTCGTCGGTGGGTTCACCGGCCAGGTCGGCGACCCGTCGGGCCGCACCGCGACGCGCGTCGCGCAGAGCGCGGACCAGGTGCTCGACAACGCCAAGGGCTACTTCGACCAGCTCATGCGGATCCTGGACCGCGACCGCGCCGAGGTCGTCAACAACAACGACTGGCTGGGCCCGATGCCGGTCGCTGAGATGCTCGGTTACACCCGGCAGGTGACGGTCGCGCAACTGCTCGAGCGCGACGACTTCTCGCGGCGGTTCGCGGCCAATCAGCCGATCACCTTGAGCGAGTTCTTCTACCCGCTGCTTCAGGGCATCGATTCGGTGGCGATCCACGCCGACATCGAGCTCGGCGGCACGGACCAGACGTTCAACAACCTGGTCGGCCGCGAGTTGCAGCGCTCGCGCGGTCAGGCACCCCAGGCCGTCCTCACCGTGCCACTGCTCGTGGGGACCGACGGCGTGGAGAAGATGGGCAAGTCGCTGGGCAACTACATCGCGATCGATGAACCCGCCGCCGAACAGTTCGGCAAGCTGATGAGCGTGCCGGACTCGGTCGTGGGCATGTACGCCCGGCTGTGCACGGCGCTGCACCCGAGCGAGGTGGACGCGCTCGAGGCGGATGTGGCGGCCGGCGGAACGCGGGCGAACGAGGCCAAGCGGCGCATGGCCCGCGAAGTGGTGACGCTGTACCACGGGAGCGACGAGGCCCGCGCCGCGGAGGATCGCTTCGACGCCCAGTTCAAACGCAACGAGGTGCCGACGGACGTGCCGGAGTACGTGCTGCCCGAGGGCGATCCCGTGCACCTGCCGGCCGTCATGGTCGCGGCCGGGCTGGCCGCCAGCACGAGCGCCGCGCGTCGCGACATCGACGGCGGCGCCGTACGCGTGGACGGCGCCGCCGTTCCGTCGCGTAGTTATGACATCGACCGGGCTGCTCTGGTGGGTCGAGTCCTGGCTTCCGGCAAGCGCCGCGCGGCCCGCGTGGTCGACGGCTGACGGCGCGGGAGTGGTCATCGGGATGGCGACGGAGTGGTCATCGGGATGGCGACGGGGTGGTCACTGGGTGGCCCAGGTCACAAGTTTCAGCCCCACGAACGACCTGAATGATCGAAGCTGCCGCCGGGCTGGACCCACCGAAAACGCTGGGGAACACGCGGGTGACGAGCGGATTTGACTCTCGCTGGGGCCGCTGACTAATGTTCTCCTTGTTCGCAGCACGGAGCCACAGCGAGTCGGCCGGGTAACCGGGCGGAGATCGAGTGGGACCGGAGCGAACATCCCCCAAGCGCGACGCGCCGCGGTTGCTGATCATCGGCACCGTGTGCGGCGACCAAGTGGGAAGCTGGGCGGAGCTGGGGTGGTTTGACTCCAGCGGAACCGACCGGGTAGCGTAACTCGGGTTGCCCCGGAACGGCTCGAAAGAGCCGCGACGGTGTGCGTCCGCTCCTTGAGAACTCAACAGCGTGCCGAAAGTTAGTGCCATGAATTAACTCTCGTCAACGTTTCTGGCTTGCCAGGACGTGAAGAGATTCCTTTGGTACATCGAGCAAACTGCAAGATCTTCTGCTAATGCAGAGGAGTAATTGTCAGCTCGTATGACCAGTGATTGAAACCGTCGCCAAGACGGTAACTTTTTGTGTCGACAAACCGGGTTCGCCCGGGAGTCATATATACATACACGGAGAGTTTGATCCTGGCTCAGGACGAACGCTGGCGGCGTGCTTAACACATGCAAGTCGAGCGACGCTCCTCCTTCGGGAGGATGACGGAGCGGCGAACGGGTGAGTAACACGTGGGCAACCTGCCCCTAGCTCTGGGATAACCCCGGGAAATCGGGACTAATACCGGATATGAAGTCGGACGGCATCGTCTGACTTGGAAAGTTTTTCGGCTAGGGATGGGCCCGCGGCCTATCAGCTTGTTGGTGGGGTAACGGCCTACCAAGGCGACGACGGGTAGCCGGCCTGAGAGGGCGACCGGCCACACTGGGACTGAGACACGGCCCAGACTCCTACGGGAGGCAGCAGTGG
>DATNET010000132.1:0-3820 GCA_035606745.1 Tepidiformaceae bacterium | reverse complement strand
CACGGGAGCGCGGCATGGGCTTCGACGGTTCGCACCGCGGGCGCGTTCGTGGTGCTGGGCGTGCTTGCCGGTGCGGTGCTCTTGCGGCGCTGGCTCGTAGTGGCGCTGTTGCTTGCGTTCCTCGTCTCCGTTGTGCCGTACGCGACGCTCTCACTGTCGGTCTCGGACCGCTACTTCTATTTCCCATCGGCACTGTTCGCGCTGGCGTGTGGGGCCGTGGTGGCAGAGGTCCAGGCGGCTGCCGTGCCGCGGCGGGGGCCTGGCGTCCTGAGCGCGGGGCTGATGGCTGCGATCGTAGTGGTGCTCACCGTCGGCGGCTATGTGGCGAACGGACGCGTGCAGACATGGGTGGTGACGAACCCTGATCTCAGTGACCGTTGGCTGGCACAATTGCAGGAACAGTATCCAACGTTGCCGAAGGGCGGCACGCTCTACGTCACGAACACGCCGCTGCTCTTTGACCTTTTTCACGGGGTGGTCCTACAGCCGATGGTCCACTCCTACTACCCCGACGTGGGGCGGGTGGTGGACTTTGGCCCGTTCTCCGCGCGGCAGCCAGTGCTTGGCCCGGACGACCGGGAATTCGCGTTCGATTCGTTGAAGTGACTGGGGCTGCCCGTGCGGCCGGACGTCATCAGTTGCAGACCGAGTGCTGGCTCCCCTCCTTCCCAGCCGTGGGTCGGCCGAAGAAAGAGGGGGACCTGTTCACCGGCGAGGCAGCCTTACTGCCGTCGTCTGACTGCCGCGGCGCCGCACACCGCAGCCGCGAGGATGGCCAGACCGCCAACCGCGATCAGCCAGCCCCGAGAGCCAGCGGTGCTTGAAGGTCCCTCACTGCCAGTATTGGGCGGTGCCGGCGGGGCCGGGGCAACGGCTGTCGTAGTGGGAGCCGCTGTAATGGTAGCGGTGGGGCCGGGGCCGTCGGGGACCGCTTCCGGCGCAAGGTTTTGCAGTTGCTGCGTGACTCCCGGGAGGAGCGTGCGCTTCTCGTAGAGCGTCGCGCCGTCGGCCCGGACGAATGTCACCGCAGCCCCGGCCGTACTGCATTGAGCTGGCTGCCCCGCCGTACCGAGATGGATTCGGACATTGCCAGACGCGTCGGTCGTTGCGCCCTTGCCGACGTTCGCCGTTGTACACGCCACCCCGTTCGCCATCACCGTGAGCGATCCGGTGAAATCGCCCAGCGTGGTCTTGTCAGGGTTCGTCGGCGATGTCGACTTCAGCGCTGGGCCGTAGACCACGATCGTCGAAGTGGTGCCCGGATTTTCTGCGGCGTCGAGTTTTGCGAGGTCAATACCAGCCCCGGAATCGTACACGGGCGCGGCGAGGCAGTTCCCCGAGACGCCCGGCCAGACGCGGACTGGATCTCCGGCCAGTGCTGCTGGCAGCGGTACTACGACTGGGAAACTTCCCGCCGACGCCGTTGCACTAATCGAAACGGCCGCGAGCGCGGGCGCCGTGACCGGGACGAGCGCGTTCGAGCCGTCAGTCGGCGGTTGGTAGAGCCGGAGTTGGACGGAGGTCCCGGCGCAACTATCCGGGAGTTCCACGTTGACCGTTACCTGTTTGTCGCGCCCGATGACGGCACTGCGCTGCTGAGGTGTGACTGTCCCGGCCACACCTGGCGGAAGCGCGGCTAGTGCGCTGCTCACGAGAGTGACGCTTGCCGTGAGAGCAAGAAGGATAGCAATGGCCCATCGAAATGATCGCATGATTAACCGTCTCCTTTTTGGGGCAGTTACCAGCCGTTGCGGCTGATGACCGCACTGATCTCATTGGGCGAAGCCGTGACGTTGTTTGGGTACGCCGAACATGTCCCCGACGTTCCGTTGTTCATTTGTACTCCTCGCACGGCTACCTCGTGCGGATGCTTTGGATTGCTGCCAGCAGCTCCCCGACCCGGGCCGCCGTTGCGGGAAGGAAGACCTGCCCCGTGATTTCGATGTGCGTGCCGTTCGTGGAGGGGAGCGAGGCTGAAATGGTCAGGCTGCCCACGCCCGGGAATTGCGTTGTCTGGTGCTGGACGATAAGCAACGGGACTTCTTGCCCGGAGATGCGCATCGTGAAGGTCGCGCGCTCGATACTCGGGCTCCCGAGGTCTAGCGGCGTTTGCGAGCCGTCGATGGGCACGATATCGAGGTAGCCGTCGCCCGGTTTCGCGCCATGGTCAACGCCGGGGTTGGTGAGTGTCCATGTCGCGAGCTCGATGGTTCCTGACGGCGTTCCCGGCCAAACGGCGGCGTCCCAGGTGGCAGGTACGGCTACGGAAATAGCACGGTCGGCAGTCCTGATGGTCCGCCAGGTGGTGGAATCGGGTATCGGAACCCGCTGCGTGTCCACCGCAGTGTCGGGCTCAAGCGTCGCGTCCCGGGACACTTGCGATGCCGACGGGACCCAGTCCTGCACGCTGGCGCTTGGCACCGCCGGCGGCGCCGTTCCTTGGCCGGCGACGCCTGAGGGTCGGCGTGCGACTGTCGGAGTGCCGGCTGTCGACGCTCCTCCGCTGCACGACATAGCGAACAGTACGGTCGCCGCCATAGACAACAGGAACGCAAGGCGAAGGTATCGTGTGCTGGTCACGTGCTGTCCCTCCAACACTACAACGAAGGCTCGGGACCAGAAGTTCCCGTAGTATCTACCGATGCCAAAGACACAGCGTGGGTACCGCTGCCGGGAGTGCGGCTGGGAATCGGTCGCCTATGCGGGGCGCTGCGGCGGTTGCCAGGCATGGAACTCGCTCGAACAGTACGCCGAATCGGCGCGGCCTGGCCCGGCCGGGCGCTCGGGGCGCAGCGCCGTGCCGGGCCGCACGCTTTCGCTGGCACAGGTGCCCGACGACGCGGGTGAGCGCATCGCCACAGACATCCCCGAGTTCGACCGCGTGCTTGGCGGCGGGCTTGTGGCGGGCTCGCTCGTGCTCGTGGGTGGCGACCCCGGCATCGGCAAGTCGACCTTGATGCTGCAGGCCGTGGCGCGGCTGGCGGCGCGCGGCGAACGGGTCGCATACGTGTGCGGCGAGGAGTCGCCGCGGCAGGTGCGCTTGCGGGCGACCCGGCTTGGGATCGACGGCGAGGGCATCACGCTCATCCCCGAGACGAGCCTCGATGCTGCACTGGCCGCGGCCGAGGGGATGGGCGCCTCGGTCGTCGTGATCGATTCGATCCAGTCGGTCTATATCGATGGGCTGGAGACGCGCGCGGGCGGCCCGGCGCAGCTCGCCGAAGCGGGCGCGCGGCTCGTGTCGTGGGCGAAAGGCAACGAGATCGCGACGATCGTCACCGGCCACGTGACCAAGGGCGGCGAAATCGCGGGGCCGCGGCTGCTCGAACACCTCGTCGACGCTGTCCTCTACTTCGAAAGCGGCGACGGCGGGATGCTGCGCGTCCTCCGTGCCGTCAAGAACCGCTTCGGTGCGACGGACGAGGTGGGCGTGTTTGAGATGACGGGCGAGGGCCTGAAGAGCGTCGAAAGCCCCAGTTCGGCGTTCCTTGAGGCGCACGATGCGGGCGCTTCCGGCTGCGCGGTGACGGCAGTGGTCGAAGGTTCGCGGCCGCTGGCGGTCGAAGTGCAGGCGTTGGCCGTGCCATCCGCGCTGGCGGCGCCCCGGCGGATAGCGTCGGGGCTGGAGACATCGCGCCTGCACGTGTTGCTGGCGGTGCTCGCGCGCCGTGGCGGGATTTCGGCCGCGAGCCTGGACGTGGTCGCGACGGTCTCGGGCGGGCTGCGCCTGCGCGACCCCTCGGCTGACCTTGCGGTGATCGCGGCGCTGGCCTCGGCGGTGCGCGACGAACCGCTCGACCGGGAGACGGCGTTCCTTGGC
>DATNET010000380.1:0-2109 GCA_035606745.1 Tepidiformaceae bacterium | reverse complement strand
ATCGTCAGCCACCCTCTTCGCGCGGCGCGCAAATGAAGCTTCGCCACCTACCATCTCAGCTTCACGGTATGCGAGACCGCAATCGCTCACCCTGAAGCCATGAATAAGGTTGGCGACCCTGACGGTCGCGGCCGCCCCACTCGGATAGAAGAAAGGCACATTGACGAAGCTCTCGTTCGGACGATGGCGCGTTGTCACCAGCCGGGCTGCGGCGCGTTCCACAGCCGACGCAAGATCGAGGCTCGCAGAGTCTTGCATAACCATACCTACAGCAGCCTTCCAATCCATCGAGGCGGTTGGAGACGTCCTAGTCCATTGATATTAAACCGATTTCCGACGAAGTCAATTACCTGGCTATAGGTCGTTAAGTGAGGAGCAATCTCAACGGCCCACGGCAAATTCCTGCTGCGCATCGCTTGGTTCCCCTCTACCCAGTTCGGATCGAATGGATGAAAGTGGGTTCCGAAAATCAGCGTCTTATCCGGGTTCTTATGAGGCTCGTTGAGTGGCCTCCATTCCAAGCGCAACAACGGCCACCTGGTTCGCACGCCAGGCCGTTCCACCTCAAGCTGGAACATTGTCGCGGAATCAGGGTAATCCCTGTAGCAGTTCCCGCGCAAAGTTAGACCACCGAAGGTGACGCCGTTCACCGCCAAGGGCGCCAAGAACGACATCAGACCGTCGCTATCCGGCTCCGACCAGGCAACCGACACCAACAGCGACTTTTGGGTTTCAGCGAGAAACCTGTACGGCGCATCCATATCCAAGAATAGCGACGCTCTACCTCCTGCGTCCATTTCCGCCTGTGGCACGATCGCGTTCCCGGGGTCCGTACAAGCGAAACTTAAAGGAAAACTGCACCTCCGATGACCGGCCATTCCGAAGCTCTTGAGCGGTTCGGGCGGTCCGCCATAGCGCCTCGGAACGCTCTCGTCAGCCTGGCCAGCTACATCGCGACCACGCGCCGCGTCTCGGACGCCTCCGCCCCGTCCCGGAAGAACATCGCGGCACTCGCGGAGGAACTCGACGCGCTGCGGCGCACCCGGCTCGACGCGCACAGGCAACTCACCATGACCGGCCTCTACAACGTGCTCGAAAAGCTCCGCGCCGGGCAGGCGCTGACGCCGGCCGAGCGGGACGTCCACGACGCCGGGCACGTCTCCATCCTGCGCCGGCTGCACGACGAACTCGATGCGGCGGTGGCGGCGGCCTATGGCTGGCCGGGCGACCTCGCGGCGGCGGAGATCGTCGCGCGCGTGGTGGCGCTCAACATCGCGCGGCGCGCCGAGGAGGCGGCGGGGCAGGTGCGCTGGCTGCGCCCCGAGTTCCAGGCCCCCGCCGAGCGCGCCCGCGCGCCGCAGGGCGAGATGGCGGTGGCGCAGGGCGAGGATGCGTCCCTGCCACCCTGGCCGGCACGCGACCCCGAGCGATACGTTGCCTTGCGCGCCCTGCTCGCCGCCGGCCCCGCCCGACCGACCGAACTCTCCCGCCGCTTCCGCCGCGCCAACACCGGCAAGGTGCGCGAGATGCTGGAAACCTTGGCCGCCCTCGGCCAAGCCCGGCGTGGCGACGATGGCCGGTATTTCGGCTGATCGTCAGACATCAAGCGCGCTCGCTCCGCGTCATTGCGAGCGAAGCGCGGCAATCCATCGCGCCCCGGGCGAGGCAATCCCCCCTCAGCGCAGGATGAAGGGGTTCGCCGGCGCGCCGGTCGCCGTCGAGATCCACACGCTCTTTGTCTCGAGGTAGTCGCGGATCGCCTCGATGCCGCTTTCGCGCCCCATTCCGGAACGCTTCATGCCGCCGAACGGCATCATGTAGCTCACCGCCCGGTAGGTGTTGACCCACACCGTCCCGGCCTTCAACGCCGACGACATCCGGACGGCCCTGCCGATGTCCTTGGTCCAGACGCCGGCGGCGAGGCCGTAGATGGTATCGTTGGCCAGCCGGATCGCTTCCGCCTCGTCATCGAAGCCGATGATCGACAGGACGGGGCCGAACACCTCCTCCCGGGCAATGCGCATGTCGGGCTTCACGTCGACGAAGATCGTCGGCTCGACGAATTGGCCACCCGGCAGGTCCGGCGACGTCGCGGGCCCTCCGCCGAGT
>DATNET010000090.1:0-11849 GCA_035606745.1 Tepidiformaceae bacterium | reverse complement strand
GAGCTGATGCTTCGCGGATGAGCGAAGGCGTGGGATCGATGGCGACGACGTGGGCGCCCCGGGCTTGCAGCAGACGGCTAAAGCGGCCTTCGCCACATCCGACGTCGAGCACGAGCTGGCCGGAGACGTTTCCAGACAGTTCCAGCATGACGGGGTCGAGGAGGTACGTCCGATTCAGGTCGCCCTCGTCTACGAAGCGGGTCCAGGCCGCGGCCGAGGCTTCCCATCCAGGTCCATTCACTGTTGCAATCCCTCGCGGTTCATGGGAGGGCGTCCCGGCGTTACGCTCGCGGGGCGTCCCAGGGGAGCGTTGAGCGAGCTGGTTCGAGGAGCGGCTTAACGAGAACTCAAGAGGCCGTGGCGACCGGGCCCTGATCGACGATGGCTCCGCTTGACGCTCTTCCCTCATACCTCGGCAGCACATTCATGCCCGAAAGGCCCTGCCCCGAGACGGAGAACCCGAACGATACTTCTGGTTTCGTGGAATAACGCCGCAACTCTGCGGCATCAATTGCGGCCCGCTTGATGAGAGCTCCGACTGTCATGTCACTTCGAGCCGCTTCTGCTGCAAGCATTCGAAGTTCGTCTGCGCTCAGTCGTATGGACACCACCTGCGAGTTTGAGAGGCGTGCCTTCGTGGGCGTCTCAACCATCGAGTCGAGAGCGTCGTCAGTGAGTGGTTTCGCCTGGTTTTCCGGCATCCTTTGATCCTCCAGAACGGGAGTAGAGTGTAGTCTCAGCTTTGTTGGACGGCCAGCCAGTAACGAGCAGACAGGTTCCAGTATCATCGACGGGTTCAATGACCAGGGTCAGGAGGCGGCCTCCCCGCGAATGGCCAATCATGTATCGCCGCGGCGGTCTTGAGTGATCAGAAAACGTCCGGTAGTCGCCTTCGTCCAAGACGTCGATGGCGTCTTTGAGGCGAAGGCCGTGTCGCCAGAGTTCATCTTCGGTCGCCTCTGTGAACTGAAGCTGTACAACATCGGCCACTTCGAGCGCTCCTGTGTGGGGCCTTGTTGCGTGCTGTGTGGTTGTAATACGCTATCAGAGTGTATTACAGCTTGGGCACGAGGGTTTCCAGATGACAGAATACGCTCCACAAGGCGTTGAGGTCGACGCTCTCTTCCTCGCGAACAGCGCGGAAATCCCACCAAATGGCCTCGTCTATGTACTGGGCGGCGCGTGGAGCCGCTGTTGGCCACCACCTGACGGAGACTACCCCTACCAGAGACCAATCACCGTCGTCGCTATCTTCCGAGTTCCCTGGCACGAAACAAACACACAACATTCATTCAAGATCTCCCTGGAGGACGACGACAACCGGTCGCTCTCCTCGGGCGAGGGGAGTTTCAAAGCAGGCCGTCAACCAGACCTCACCGACGGTGCCTCACAGGTGGTCGTGGTTGCGTTGCCGTTCGTGGCGACGCTGGAAAGACCGGGAATTCACTCAGTCGCCGTCGAGATCGATGGGTTTGAGCGGAAAAGGATCCAATTTGAGGCTCTCGTCGATCCCGCAAAGTCGATGGGGGCACGTGGCGGGCGGTGAACTACGCTCGCGGGGCGTCCCAGGGGAGCGTTGAGCGAGCTGGTTCGAGGAGCGGCTTGACGATGCCGTCGGCGAGGACGGCGATGATGTCGTAACCGGAATAGAGTGTGGGGTCCATGCCGCGCAGGGCCCAGGAGAGCTTTTCCTCTTCGGAATAGGTGGCAGCGCCTAGGACGACGAGTGCGGAGGTACCGGAACCGGCCTGCGGCGGTGGCGAGCTGGCGCGGGCATCCTTGAGGAGCTTGCGGATGTTGCGGCGGAGGGCGGCGCTGGTTTCGTCGTTATCCGGTTGAGGGGTGCCGAGCACGCAGGAACGGCCGTCGAGTTCGGTCGCGGTCCAGACGTCTTCGGCGGCGATGGTGACGGTGTCGTCGACTTCGGGCTGGCCGGCGGCGAGGACGATGCGCTCGGCGAGTTCGTCGCGCTCTTCCTGGTTGTTGGGGAGGCGCAGCAGTTCGAGTGCGTTGAGGGAGAAGCTTCCGGGGACGCGGTTGGTGAACTGGGCCCAGTGGGCGCTGAGGCCACCGAGCACAGTGATGACCGAGCCGGTGGTGCTGTTGCGGCGCAAGTACAACGTGACAGGACGGCGGACTTCCAGGCGTCCATCGGCGAGAGGTTTGGCTTCTGAAACGGCGAGGGCAACTTCGCTGAGGCCAGGTTCGGTGGCCGGGAGTTGACCTCCGCGAGGCGCCCAGAGCGCGAGCGAGCGTCCTTCGACATCGAGGCGCTGTTCGATGGCGGCGCGGGCGGCCTCGAACGGCAGGGTGGCGTCGGGGGCCAGCGTATTGACGAGGGTGACGCGGGTCTCCCAGCGTCGGCCAACGCTTAGCGTGGCATGGAGGATGCCTTCGCGGGAGGTTGATTCGAGGAGACTGGTGCTGCGGGCAAAGTGCGAGCCGAACCAGCGGATGAAGATGGCAAGACCCGTTTCGGCGGGGTCGGCAGGGTAGCTACGTCCTGCTACCGCCTGGAGCCGAGTCATTCTTCCTCGGTGGGTTGTTCCACGCGGATGCGGGGCGGGACGACGCTTGCCACGGGCACCGACGGGTCGGTGAGGATCTCAACGCCGTCCGGGGCGATGAGGTCGGCGACGCTGAGGGTGACATCGAAGCCATTGATGGGCGAAACATCGGCTTCGATGGCGTCCGGGATGGCGAGGGGGAGGCACTTGACGTGGAGGAGGTCGACTCCCTGGACGAGCGTGCCAGCGAGGTCGCGCACGGCGGGTGATTCGCCTACGAGCCGGAGCGGAACGTTTGCGGTGATCGGCTTATTGGGGTCTACCTGGAAGAAGTCGACATGGATAGGGTCGCCCATGCCGCCGGCGCGGGTCATCCCGCGGATAATGACGTAGCGGGGCTTTTTTTCGCCGTCGACGTTCAGTTCGAACATGCTGCGAAGGCCGCTGGCCTTGATGTTCCGGTTGAATTCGCGGGCTTCGATGTCGATCGCTGTGGATTCGAGGCCGCGGCCGAAGACGTTTGCGGGGAGGCGGCCCTGGCGGCGGAGTTGTTTGACTTTTTTGCCGAGCACCGTGCGAGGTGCGGCGATGATGACGGCGCGATCTGGCATGGGGTAGGTTCCTCTGCTTCCGGCCACGCTCAATACGTGGCGCAACGTTTCCAGACTATCGTGATCCGGGCCACGGTCAATGGTGAGTGATGGTTCGGGGCCGTTTGGGGGCATGGGAAAGCCACCCTGGCGGGTGGCTTTCTATCCGGTGCGAATGCGGGTTTGGTAGCCCGCACCCAGGGCGGTCCTCAGGCGGGTTTGAGTTCGTTGACTTTGGCGCGGACGGTATCCTTATCGGTATACCAATCGGCGTTTAGCCCCTTGTAGACGGCTTCGGATGCGGGCACATCGTCTTCAGCGAAGATGGCAGAGACGGGGCACGCAGGTTCGCAGGCACCGCAGTCGATGCATTCGTCGGGGTTGATGAAAAGCATGCGGTCCGCACCCTCATCGAAGTGAATGCAGTCGACCGGGCAAACTTCGACGCACGCCTGATCCTGGACATCGATGCACGGGGTGGTGATCACGTAGGTCATGCTGGCTCTTCCTTTTTCGTCACGCGGTACCCGGGTGGCGGATGTTGTCCAGTGGATACTACTACCGGGCGGTAGGTGTGTGAAGCGCGGCGCAATCAGTCATGGGGGCCATACCGGGCGCGCTTGGGGAGTGCAGGCTGGTGCACGTGAGCGTTGCGCCGACCGTGCCGGTGCCGGGCGAGCGATTCGAGATGGAGCTGGCCGGCTTAGCTACGGGTATTGACGGGGCTACCCGAACGGAGGTCGACGGCGTGATAGGCGCCGGACTTCAGGGCAGTGATGAGTTCGCGCTCATCGTGGATTTCGGCCTCGAAATAGGTGGCGCACTTTCCGACATCGCTGATGGAGTGAGAATCCGTGCCAGCCGTCCCTGGGAGCTTCATCATGTCGCAGAGCCGCTTTGAGAATTCGTTTTCTTTGTCGCTGCCGCGGCCGTTCCATTCTTCGAGCGCCTGGACGTATTGGTAGGCCGGGTTGCGGCTGGCCTTTTCGAGGGCGTTGCGGTATTCCTCGTCGTTGCGGCTGAACCAGGGCATCTGGCGGCGGTATGGATGGGCGGCAACGAGGGCCCCATCGGCCCGTTCGACGTAGCTGGCAAGCTCCTTGGAGCGGTGCATGCCGAAGACGTACTTGTCGATGCCGAAGGCGAGGATGTGGCCGTCGTCGGTGCTGATCTCGACGCCGGCGAGGACGAGGAAGTTGTGCTTGGCGCGGAGTTCCTCGATGGACTTGAAATCCCAGACGGTGTCGTGTTCGGTGAAGACGATGGCGTCGAGGCCACCCTGCTTGGCCCGGACGATGAGGTCATCGGGGTTGAGAACGCTGTCGTGGGAGCGGGGCCAGGTGTGGGAGTGGAGATCGATCAGCATAGCGGGTGTAGAGGGCTACTATAGTCACGCGGATCGGACCCGGGCAATTGGGGATCCCGCGAGGACCCGGCCATGGTAGCCGGGCTACGGGCGCAGCGGAGCTCCAGAATTGGACCGTTGAGCCACAGGAATTACCCCGTCAAGGTGGACTTCCTCCGTCACGTGGTCCCGGAGCATGCTTACGCGCCAGGTACTCGTCCCTCGCGCGGCGGACTTGCCGACGTTCCTCCTCGGCATCCAGGACCGGCTCACCCTGAAACACGCCGAAGGTCGCATCGACGACCCTTGTCTTCAGAGACGGGTTCGTCTCGTTCGGATCTTGCTCGGCCATTTACACGATCCCTTCCAGGCGCCCTTTGAGCGCGGCGAGGAAGCCGCCCGCGGCGAGGCCGTCCATGGCGCGGTGGTCGAAGCTGAGACAGACGTTCATCATCCAGCGGACGGCGATGGCATCGTTTTCGAGCACGACGGGGCGCTTCACGGCGCGTTCCATGGTGACGATGCCTACCTGGGGATAGTTCACGATCGGCTTCGAGGCGATTGAGCCGAACGAGCCGGTGTTGTTGACCGTGAAGGTGCCGCCTTCGATGTCTTCGAGGCGCAGCTTGCGCGTGTTCGCGCGCTGGACGAGGTCGGCGATGCGTTTGGCGAGACCGGTGACGCTGAGGTCGCCGGCGGCGTGGACCACAGGGACGACGAGGCCGCCTTCGCTGGCGACGGCAATGCCGATTTCGAGGGAGCGGTACTGGCGCAGTTCGTCGCCTTCCCAGCGAGCGTTCAAGACCGGGAAGTCGCGCAGCGTTTCGCAGACGGCGCTGGTGAAGTAGGGAAGGAGCGTGAGTTCGATGCCTTCTTGCTGGCGGAAGCGATCTTTCTCGCGGTTGCGGAGGGCCATGAGCGCGGTGATGTCGGCCTCGACCATGGTCCAGGCCTGGGGAGCTTCAAGGTTCGAACGCTTGAGGTTTTCGGCGATGGTGCGGCGCGTGGCGGAGAACGGAACCACTTCGTAAGCCGCCGCCGAGGCCGTGGTGGTTGCTTCGGTTGGCGGCACGGGCTGCTGCTGCGCTGCGGCCGGGGCTGCGGTCTCCTGTGGCGGCGGTTGGGTGAGTGCTTTTTCGACATCCTTGCGGGTGACGCGGCCGCCGATGCCTGTGCCGGTGACCGTCGAGAGATCGAGGGCGTGTTCGTGGGCGAGGCGCATGACGGCGGGGGAATAGAAGCGTTCGCGGGTGTCTGGTTTGCCGGTGGGCAGCGTTGGGCGTGGCGTAGACGGCGGCGATGCGACCGCAGCACGGGCGACGGGTGTTGCGGGTGCTGGCTCAGCCGCGGCGTCCTCGTCCAGCGGGACAGCCATTGGGCCGCCACTCCAGGCGCCAGAGGCCGCGCCTCGGGATGGCGCCTGGTGAGCGGCCGTGCCGTTCGGTGTGGGAGCAGCCCCAGGGGTGCTTTCCTGCACCTCGCAGAGTGGCGCGCCGACGACGACGGTCTCGCCCTCCGGAACGAGGATTTGGCCCATGATCCCTTCGAATGGGGATGGGAGCTCGGCGGTGACCTTCTCCGTTTCGATTTCGCAGAGTGAGTCATCGAGCGCGACGGCGTCGCCGGGTTGCTTGAGCCACTGCAGGATGGTGCCCTCGGTCACGCTTTCACCGAGCTGGGGCATCGTCACCTGGGTCATCGTGTGGTCTCCTTCGCTCCTGATCGTGGGCGTTGCGGCGCCGACAGAAGCGCCGCTCAGTAAGCAGCGAGCTCGCGTGCGGCGGCGGCGATTTTCGTGCGGTCGGGCATGAAGAAGCTCTCCATGGCGTGGTGATAGGGCATTGCTGGGATGTCGGGTGCGGCGAGCCTGCGGATGGGTGCATCGAGGTATTCGAAGGCATGCTCAGCGATGAGCGCGGAGATTTCGCCACCGAGGCCGCCGGTGAGCGTGTCTTCGTGGACGATGAGCACTTTGCCCGTGGCTTTGGCGCTTTCGAGGATGGTTTCCTGGTCGAGCGGCAGCAGGGTGAGGAGGTCGACGACGAGGCAATCGATGCCCTCGTTGGCGAGCTCTTCGGCGGCAGCGAGTGATTCGTGGAGCATGAGGCCGTAGGCGATGATCGTGAGGTCGCTGCCCTGCCTGGTGACTCGCGCGTGGCCGAGGCGCGTCTCGGCCGGTGCGCCATTCAGTTCCTGGCGCATGAGGCGGTAGGTGCGCTTGTGTTCGAGAAAGAGGACCGGGTTGAGGTCGGCGATGGAGGCCTTGAGGAGGCTCGCGTAGTCTGCCGGGAACGCGGGCGCGACGACTTTGAGGCCGGGCATGTGGGTGTAGTAGGCCTCGATGCTCTGGGAGTGGTGTTGGCCACCGTGGACGCCGCCGCCCCAGGGCGTGCGCACGACCATCGGCAGGTAGGCATCGCCGTTGGTGCGATACGACCAGCGGGAAGCTTCGCTGCAAAGCTGGTCGAAGCCGCTGTGAATGAAGTCGGCGAACTGGATTTCGGCGACGGGGCGCATGCCGTAGTGGGCGGCGCCGATGCTGATGCCAATGATGGAGGACTCGGCAAGGGGGGAATCGATCAGGCGTTCGGGATACTTCGCTTTTAGCCCGTCGGTCACACGGAAGACGCCGCCAGCCTCGACATCTTCACCGATGATGAAGACGCGGTCGTCGCTAGCCAGTGCTTCATCGAGCGTTTGGCGGACGGCTTCGAGGACGGTAACGGCGGCCATTATTCGGCCTCCTTGTAGACGAAGCCGAGGGCGTCTTCGGGGCCGGGGTCGGGCTGCATGAGTGCCCACTGCACGGCCTCGCGGACCTCTTCTTCGACGCGGTGTTCGATCTCGTCGAGGTCTTCCTTGGGGAAGATGCCGTCTTTTTCGACGCGGCCGCGGAAGAGCGTGAGGGGGTCCTTCTTGATCCACTCTTCCAGCTCTGCTTTGGGCCGGTAGCGGCTATCGTCGTCGTCGCTGGAATGTCCCCACAAGCGATAGCACTTGGCTTCGATGAGGTAAGGGCCGCCGCCTCTGCGAGCCTGGTCGACAGCGGGGCGGACGGTTTGATAGACGGCGATGCAATCCATGCCATCGACCATGGCGCTTTGCATGGCATAGCCGCGCGCGCGGTCGGCGACGTTCGGGACGGGCATCTCCTTCACCGTGGATTCAGAGATGGCGTAGCCGTTGTTCTGGACGTAGAAGATGACGGGGAGCTTGTGGATGGCGGCGAAGTTCAGGGCCTCGTGGAAGTCGCCCTTGCTGGTGCTGCCTTCACCGCAGCAGGTGAGGACGACGAGCGGGTCGTTCTGCAGTTTTGCGGCGAGGGCGATGCCGGCGGCGTGGAGCAGCTGCGTGGCGACGACGCTGGAGCCGGTGACGATGCGGCGTTCGGTGTTGCCCCAGTGGGACGGCATCTGGCGGCCGTGGCTGCTGGGGTCGTCGCGCTTACCGAGGAGGTTCAGCATGGCTTCGCGGGCGGACATGCCGAGGACGAGGTTCATGCCGAGGTCGCGGTAGTAAGGGGCGAGGTAATCGGTGCCGCGCTTGAGGGCCATGGCGGCTCCGACCTGGGCCGCTTCCTGGCCTGCGCCGGCGATGACGAAGGGGGCGCGTCCCTGGCGGTTGAGGGCGAGCATGCGCTCGTTCAGGCGGCGCGCGAGGAGCATGAAGTAGTACATCTCTTCGAGTTCATGTTCGGAGAGGAGGTAGTCTTCGATTGTTTGACGAGACCGAGTGCGGCGGGTCTTCGCTGTCGTCATGTCGCCTCCCGCGCGCCAAATGCAGGGCCGGTCCGGGCACTTGCTAAGGACGATGCTAGCACAGGGCGCCGGCCGTTCACTGCGTCGTCAGGTTCTTCGCGACCTCGATTTGTGGCTGCTGCGCGGGGAGCACGGCGATGCCGAGGGACCTGGCTGAGGCGGTCGCGGCAGCGAGGCCGACGGCGACGCTCTGACCCGGGGAGGTATCGATGGAGACGATTGCCTTGTGGTTATTTTGGGCCATGCTCGCCAACACGATGATGAGTGGCAGAGCAGCGAATGGCAGTGGAAGGAGCATTGCGAGAAGCGTCTTCCGGTCGACCATGCGCATCACCTGAAATCGGATAGTTCCAGTATAGGCATGACGTAAAGGCACCATACCGAACTGTCACAAGATCGAAATAACGCGCGGACAACCGGGCACATTGCCGCAACCGGCATTGCGGCGCCGCGGCGGGCGACGTAATCGGAGGTTTGGCATCGCTCTGGCGTTGCTTGGCATCGCTCTGGCGTTGCGCATCCCGGCATAATGGGGCGATGAGCAGCGGGCAATGAGGCAAGCCAACCGGCGCACAATCGCCGTCATCGATGTGGGGTCGAACTCTGTGCGGTTGCTGGTCGCGCGGGAACTCTCGCCGGTCGCGTTTGAGGTGATTGACGAAGAGCGGTTCGACGCGCGCATCGGCGAAGGGCAAAGCGATGACCGGCTCGCGCCGGAGAGTGTCGAACGGGGATTGGCGGCGCTTCGGATCATGGCGGAGGTGGGGCGCTCGCACGCGCCGGATTCGCTCACCGTGGTGGGGACGGAGGCATTGCGCCGGGCGGCGAACGCGGACGAGTTTTGCGCGCGGGCCCGGGCAGAAGCGGGCGTCGATGTGCGGGTACTGTCCGGCTATGAGGAGGCGGCCGCTGCGTTCCTTGGCGTCGTAAACAGCACGTTGCTCGCGGACGGCTACCTGCTGGACATCGGTGGTGGCTCCGTAGAGGTGATGCGCGTGCAGGGCCGTGCGCTGGCGGAGGTCTGTTCCGCGCCGCTGGGGGCGATCTACGCGCGAGAGCAGTTCTTTCACAGCGACCCCCCCGCGGGCCGCGACATCCGGGCTCTGCGGAAGGCAGTGCGACAGCACGTGGGCACAATTGTCAGCGTGCCGGGGGATCGGCCGCTGTACGCGACGGGCGGGGCGGCACGCAACCTGGCGCGGATCGTTCGCCTGAAGCACCCCTACGATTTGCGGCGGATTCATGGCTCGGTGATTGCGCGGGGTGACCTGCACCGGCTTGCGACATCGCTGGTTGGGGCGCCGCCCGACAGGCGGCGGCGCATGCCGGGAATCGGCGCGAGCCGCGTCGATACGTTGCCGGCGGCGGCACTGGTGATCGATGAGGTGATGGCGCTGACGGGCGCGCCGAGCCTGACAGTGGCGGGCCAGGGGCTGCGCGAGGGGCTTGTGTGGCAGCAGCTTCGGGGCGAATCGCCGATCATCCCGGATGTGCGGCAGGCCTCGCTGGTGGGCCTTGCGCGAGCGAACGGCGTGGACGAAGCGGCGGCGGAGCCGGTCGTTGCGGTGGCGGCGCAGGTGTTCGAGGCGACTGCCAGCCTGCACGGGTACGGTGAGGAGGAGCTGGACCTGCTGCGTGCGGCGGCGCGGCTGGCCGGAATTGGGATGCATATCGACTACTACAACCGCGACCGGCATGCCGAGTATCTCGTGCAGAGCGGCGACCTGCGGGGGTTCACGCACCGGGAGATCGTGCTGCTGGCGGCGCTCGTACGGCATGCGAGCGGCGGGACGCCGGACTTCGGGCCGTTCCGGGCGATCATCGGGCCAGAGGACCAGCGCCGAGCGGTGGTGCTTTCGACGCTGCTGGGGTTCGCCCAGGCGGTCCGCCGGCGCATACCGTCGCCAGTCGCGGCAGTGGAGTTTGAGCGTCGGCCTGGCGCATTGACCGCCGTGTTGCGCGGCCGCCAGCCGTTGAACGCCGAACGCTATGAGCTTGAGCGGCTGGCAAAGCGGGTGGAAGCGGTCCTGAAAGTTGGCTTCTCGGTGAAGGTCGTGGAGGGGGCGGAAGAAGCGGTCTAGGCTTTCGCGGCGGCGGCTCGAAGGAGTGCGGGAGTGGCCATCCAATCGAGTGCCCAGGCGCCTGCTGACGTGTCGTCGCCGCACTGCAGGAGAGCCGCGCCGCCTTTCTTAAAGGGCGCGGAAAGTGACTGTTCGTTGGCGGTAAGCAGGTACGACAAAAGTGCGGAGATGTGCGGCTCGTGGCCGACGCAGAGAAGCGCGGAGCCCCCGATTTCGACCAATTCGGCAAGCAGGGCCTGATGGTCGCCGTTGGCCAGCGCATCGAGTGGGCGGGCCGGCGGGAGATGGTAGACAGTGCTGAGGATGTCGGCGGTCTGTTTGGCGCGTACCAGGGGGCTCGTGAGGATGGCTTCAGGCGTGAAGAACGAGCGCAGGCCCTGTGCGGCGACGCGCATGCGGTCGCGGCCGCGGCTGGTCAGCGGGCGGAGGCTATCGTCTTCGTAGCCCGGCGTCCCGCGGTCGACAGCAATGGCGTGGCGGACGAGGCAGAGTTCCAACGGTTTTCTCCCATGGGGTCAGGCCGTCCCGGCCCCGGGCGCCAATTCGGCCGAGACCAGCGCAATCGCCGAAATCTTCCATTGGCCGGTCACTTGCTTCCACGTGACTGCGAGGGTGGCGGTACCAAGTGCCGCGCTAAAGGTGACGTTGAACGGGTAGGCATCGCCTTCAGGCGGCAATTCTTCGATGGCGTAGCTTTCGATGTTGGGCATGGAGGCTGGAGAGAGGGTGCCCGCGGCGGAGGCCATTTGCATCATTTGGGTGAGCGCTTCGGGCGTGATGTCCGACATGATCTGTGAGAGGTTGCCGGACATCACGGCCTGGGCGTTGCGCTCCGCCGCTTCGCGGGCGCTGGAGGGTTGCATTAGCCCTTGTCCGTGAGGTCGACGATTTGCCACTTCCCGGGCGAGGTTTCTTCCCACTTGCTCCAGATTTTGCGGGTCTTGTCACCGATGTAGTCGATCTCGACTTCGTTGTTGCCGAGGTCGTTCACTTCGAACTTCGTGGCGACGATGGGGTTGGTGGCGATGGCCATCGCCTTGGTGAGGCCGGCGGGGGTGAAATCGCCCATGAGGCCGGCCATGTTGCCGCTGACCACGTCGTTTCCGTGGCGGGTCCAGGTGTCCTTCGGTTCTGCCATGTTTTGGTTGAATCCCTTTCCGAGCGGTAAATACCGGATTCCCGGAAGGATAACCGAAGGCTGCTTCACTTCGCCAATCGACAATGCTTGTTGGCCAACAGAAAATCGGTTCGATGCCGACGCTGCTGGCGCTGATCGCGCACCCGGATGACGAGTCATACAGCTTTGGCGGGACGATGGCGCTGGCCGCGCGGGCTGGCTGGCGTTGCGTCGTGGAGTGCGCGAGCGCGGGTGAGCGAGGGAAGCGCCACGACGGTGGCCCGGCCGGCGCGGGCGGCCCGGGCGGTCCGGAGAACGTGGGCGAGGCACGCGTGAAGGAGCTCGCTGAATCGTGCCGGATCCTTGGCGCGGACAGGCCACGTGTCTGGGGGCTGGCGGACGGCGGGATGCGTGAGTCCGGGTCGCAGGCGGCACGAATCCTGGATTTGTT
>DATNET010000376.1:0-3552 GCA_035606745.1 Tepidiformaceae bacterium | reverse complement strand
CCGGACCGCATCAAGTGTTCGCCAGCCGTCCGGCGTGAAGTACTGTTTCACGGCGTTGGCGCGCTGGCTCGATACTTTCGCCGCGCCGCGCTCGTATTTGCCGGTGAGGAAGCCGGACGCCAGCGGGCTGTAGGGGATGACGCCGAAGTTCTCAGCGAGGCACAGCTGCTGGAGTTCACCTTCCCACTCCGCCCGGTGGACGAGGCTGTGGTGTGGCTGCAACGTCTCGAATCGCGGAAGACCGTGCCGAGCCGAGACATTAAGTGCGGCGCGGATTAATGGAGCGGGGAAGTTCGATAACCCGATGCGACGCACTTTGCCGGCTTTGATGAGGTCTTCCATGGCTCGCAGGGTCTCTTCGATCGGCACCGCGTCATCGAACCAGTGGCACTGATACAGGTCGATGGTCTCCGTTTGCAGACGCCGCAAGCTGTCTTCGACGGCACGCGCGATGTGCTGCCGTGAGAGCCCCTGGCCATCGGGGCCCGGCCACATTTCGCCGCGCACTTTGGTCGCGATCACCATCTCGCCGCGGTTGCCGCGCTGCTTCATCCAACGGCCAATAATCGTTTCCGCTTCGCCGCCTTTGTGCCCCGGGAGCCAGCGGGAATAGACATCCGCCGTGTCGATGAAGTTTCCACCGGCATCGGCGAAGGCGTCCATCACGCTGAACGACTCTCTCTCCGATGCAGTCCAGCCGAAGCCCATCGAACCGAGACAGAGTCGCGACACCTGCATGCCAGTTGACCCGAGGGCGGTGTGTTGCATGTGCGGATTGAACCACAAACGGCTTGCGACACCAAGCAACGCCGGGACGACCTCGCGGCTCGCGGCCATTCGGGCGCCGGGCTAGACTTCGGGCATGTTCCGAAGTGTGCTCGTGGCCAACCGCGGGGAGATCGCGGTCCGCATCATCAAGACGCTCCGCAAGATGGGCGTTCGCTCAGTCGTTGTGGCTTCGCTGCCCGACCGGCACAGCCTGGCGGTCCGTTCAGCCGACGCACACGTATTGCTCCCAGCGTCCAGCGCCACGGAGACGTATCTCGACATCGAGGCCGTCATCGCCGCTGCGCGAGACACCGGCTGCGAGGCCATCCATCCCGGCTACGGCTTCCTCAGCGAACGCTCCGACTTCGCAGAGCGCTGCCACGCCGAAGGCATCGTGTTCATCGGGCCGAATGCGAGCATCCTGGCCGCCATGGGCGACAAAGGCGCTGCGCGGCGGCTTGCGCTCGAAAATGGGGTCCCCGTCGTCCCTGGCTGGGATGGCGACGACGACGAAGACACGCTGCTTCGAGAGGGAGCGCGTATTGGTGCGCCGCTCATGGTTAAGGCGAAGGGCGGTGGCGGCGGACGCGGGATGCGCGAAGTCTTCGAATTGAGCGCACTGCCCGAAGCATTGGCCAGCGCCCGTCGGGAAGCTGCATCCGCCTTTGGAGATTCGCGGCTCCTGCTGGAAAAGCTCGTCACGGGCGCGCACCACGTCGAGGTGCAGGTTGTTGCGGACCAACATGGCCATTTCATCCATCTCGGCGAACGCGATTGTTCTGTGCAGCGGCGCCACCAGAAGCTCATAGAAGAGACCCCCAGCCCCGTCGTCAACGCCGAACTCCGCGCCGAACTGACCGCGGCAGCGCTGAAGCTCGCCCGCGCCATTGGCTACGTTAACGCTGGCACATTCGAATTCCTCGTCAGCGAGGCGGACGCAAGCGCCCACCGCTCGTTCTATTTCCTCGAAGTCAACCCGCGGTTGCAAGTCGAACATCCCGTGACCGAGGAGGTGACGGGCATCGACCTGGTCGAATGGCAGCTACGCATCGCGGCCGGCGAACCGCTCCCCCTGGGGCAAGCAGACGTAGAATTCCGCGGGCACGCCATCGAGTTTCGCATCAACGCCGAGGACCCATGGGATGGATTTCGTCCCAGCAGCGGCCGTCTCAAGCCCACGTTCCTGGACGCAGATCGCCAGGACGCTGGCTTCGGGGCGGGCGACTCCATACCGCCGCAGTACGACTCCTTGATAGCCAAGCTGATATTCCGCGGTGACGACCGCTCGGCGTCGCTCGCCTCCGCTCGGGATTGCTTGATGCGGGGTGAATCGCTCGGCATTCGTTCGAACCTAAATCTGCACGCGGCCATCCTCCGCGACGAGCGGTTCATCGCGGGGGAGGCCTCTGTCGATTGGCTGGAGTCGCACCTCGATGACATCCTCGCGGCCGGCTCGGCTCCTCCTGCATGGTGGGCAGCGGCTGCTGCCGCGCTTCTGCCTCCACCGATCACCGGGGTTCGTGGTCCGGCGTCGTTTGACGCGCTTGGCTGGATCGGAGCGGAATCGCCCGGCTGCTGGCTCGATGACGGCGCCGTCCGCAAATGGGTATCACTGAGCGCGAGCAGGGCGGGAGCCAATCACGCGATCATCGATGGTACCCACGTGCCGTTCACGCTGGCCGGCGAAGAGCTCATCCGCGCCGGTTCCCCTGGCGAGGCATTTCACGTGACCCGGTATGGCAACGACGTGACGGTGTCGGCAATCGAGGCTGGCAGTGGGTCATGGGACTTTCGCCTCGTGCCGCCGCCACCGCTTCCCCGGCGCGCAGCGACCGTGACAAGCGGCGCAACCGCGGTCACTGCGCCACTATCCGGGACCATCGCTGCCGTGCGCGTCTCGGAAGGCGACGTCGTCGAGGCGGGAGCGCTCCTCGTGTTGCTGGAAGCCATGAAGATGGAGCACAGGATCATCGCGCCGGCCGCGGGCACCGTGAAAGTCGTCAGCGTGCACGAGCGAGACGTCGTCGCGGATGGCGATGTGCTGGTGGAAATCGGTTAGGCGAGTTGCCGTCCCGGCTGCTCCATCGGTGCGAGGCCACTCAGTCCGACGAAAACGGCAACTCACCCTCAACGCGGCGCCCCTGGGCGGCATGGAGTTTAGCGATCTTCTCTGGCTCAGGGTCATGGACAGTTGTGGTTTTGGTGCCTCGCACCATGGCAACGCGGCCCGTACGGCTCACCTCGCGGAGGCCGTACGGTTCGCACATCTTGATGAGCCCGTCCACTTTGTCCTCGTCGCCGACCACCTGGAGGATGATCGAGTTGGTCGCGATGTCCACGACGTCCGCCCGGAACACGTTCGCGATGTCGAGCAGTTCATGCCGGTTGACGTTGTTGCAACGCACCTTCACCAGCGCAATCTCGCGAGCGATCATGTCCTCGTGCGAAAGGTCACTGACTTTGACCACATCAATGAGCTTGTAGAGCTGCTTTTCCACCTGTTCGACGGGCGCGCCTTCTCCATCGACGACCAGGGTCAGCCGGCTCAGCCCCTCCGATTCGCTGTGGCCAACGGTGAGGGATTCGATATTGAACCCTCGCCGCCGGAAAAGACTGGACACCCGCATGAGGACGCCGGGCTTGTCCTCCACGATCGCGACGACGGTGTGATGCGTCGCCGCTCGTGGCCTGGAACCGTTCGTGGTGACGGTGCTCATCGCGCGAGCTCCTCGGCCGGAGCTTCGATCGTCTCCGCCAGCGAGGCGCCTGCAGGTACCATCGGCC
>DATNET010000375.1:0-3080 GCA_035606745.1 Tepidiformaceae bacterium | reverse complement strand
CCCCAGGCGGCGATAAATAGTCCGAACCGCGCACGTAGGCACACCTGCCCAAGTAAGCGGACCGATGATTCAGTCCAGACGTCACGCACCGGCAGTGCAGCCGAGGGGGCACGCACGGTCTGCGGCATGGGCCCTAGACCAGATCCCCAGTCCGAACGCCGGTGAAACCCCGGCCGCCCGCTTACTGGCGTGCGCGGTACTGACTCGTTGCTCACCCACCGCACCGCGCCGCGCCCGACGATCACCGGGGGGCGATTTTTAGCCCAAGGCGGCACGTGCGCTGTTCGGAATAGGTTGGCCCTCCCACTCGGGCCTCGGGCCTCAGGCCTCGGAAAACTCACCCCTTGCTCTGGAGCGCCTTCACCAGCTCAGCCTTGCGCATCGTCCCCCGGCCGGGCACGTCCCGCTCGCGGGCGATGTTGTACAGCTCGTCCCGCGAACGCTCCTGCAGCGGTGTGTTCGGGTTGCCGGTGCCCGTCGTCCGGCGATTCGGCGTGCGGCCCTCTTCGCGGCGCTGCTTGTTGACTGTCCGCGCCGCGATCTCCTCGGCGCGTCCGCGTGAACTGCCGTCATCGAGTTCCGACTTCTTGATGTGCTCGTACTTCCGTTCGTCTTTTGCGGACCAGGCGCGTGGCATCGTTTACCTCCTCTGGCGACGCGCAATCCCACGCCGCGAGAAAAAGCCTACGTTCCACCGGTAGACATTTGTCCTGAAGATGCGTGCAAAAACGTGACAAACGGCTTACATCGCGTTCGTGCTGTATAAAGCGTAGCCTGATAGGTACGGCCACGATTCCTGGGTGGCCAGAATGTGTGCTTTTTGCAGAATTCGACCTCGTTCAACAGTAGATTCCTCGACGAACTCCCCGAAACCGAAAAAGTTCTTCTGCGCCCCGCTCTTCAATCGGTGAATTTCAAGCGGGCCGAGGTGCTTTATCAGTTCGATGGGACGATGTCGCACGTCTACTTCCCGCACCAGAGCGTCGTCTCCGTCGTGACCGGCCTCAAAGACGGCCGCGAAGTCGAAGCCCTCACCATTGGCTCGGAGGGCATGGTCGGGCTCGGGATCTTCTTGGGCGTCACGATCTCGACCCAACGCGTCGTCGTCCAAATCCCCGATGGTGCGATGCGCATGGAGCGGGCAGACTTCCTCGCGGCCCTGCCCTCGTGCCCGGCGCTCGTTGCCCAACTCAATCGTTACGCCGAGGCCACATTGTCGGCCGTCGCCTATTCGGGCGCGTGCACAGCCGTCCACCCGCTCCTCGGACGGCTCGCGCGATGGCTGCTGTCGAGCCAGGATCGCGTCGGCCGCGCCTCGTTCACCCTCACCCAGGAGTTCATGGCACAGATGCTGGCGGTGCGCCGGCCGTCCGTGTCCGTGGTCGCCTCAGCGTTGCAAAAGTCCGGATGCATTACGTACCATCGAGGCATCCTCACGATCGTCGATCGCGAGGCGCTGGAAGCGGCCGCGTGCGAGTGTTATGGAGCGATTCGCGAGCGGTTCGAAGCAGTATACTTCCCATCACGGTGAAAGCAGCCCCTGTAATGAAAAGCGCCGTAAACGAAAGAATTTACGCTTCGGCCAGGCGTCTCTGTCAGGATCCAGACAGACGTGAGTCGGCCGCTGCTGCATTTTTAGAGCTACATGTCAGCTCCTGAAACGCTAATCACGGTCCCGCGCCGTTGGTGGCAGGCGTTTTCGGCGCTTTCAAGCGACGCCATCTTCGTGATCGACCCGGCCGGGGCCGTCTCGAGTTGGAACGCCGCCGCCGAACGCCTCTGGGGATATGCCCCCGAAGAAGTCGTGGGCCAACCGGTCCGCCGTCTCGTGCCACAAGACCGCCTCCACGAAATCGACCGGATCCTGGAATCAGCCCGCCGTGGCCAATCCGTGGCGCCGTTCGAAACGTTGCGCATCGGCAAGGATGGCTCCCCCGTCGACATCTCCCTCGCCACCACGCCGCTCGTCGATGAGTCCGGCGCTATGCTCGGCATCATCGCGATCGCGCGCGACCTCAGCGAAAGCAAAGCCACGGAAAAGCGGCTGGCCGAAGCGATCAAAGTGCGCCAGGAGTTCGAGACCCGCCTCGTGGACCTCAACCGCCAGCTTCGCCAACGCGTCCAGACGTTGGAAACGCTGCTCGAAGTGCTCCCCGTCGGCATCGGCATCTCGTACGATCCCGATTGCTCCGATGTCCGTACCAACCGCGAATTCGCCCGGATGCTTGGCGTTCCCACCGAACGCAACGTATCCAAGACAGCCGCCGGTTCAGAATCTCTGCCGTTCCGCATAACGAAGGATGGCACGGAAGTCGCGGCGGAAGCCCTGCCGATGCAAGTCGCGGCGAAGCACGGCACCGAAGTAAGCGATGTCGAGCTCGACATCGAGCGCCAGGACGGCGGCATAGACCATATCCTCGCGTTCGCGGCGCCACTCCTCCAGGAAGATGGCACTTCCGCTGGCGCGGTCGGAGTCTTCGTCGATGTAACCGAAAAGCGGCGGGCCGAACAGGCGCTCCTGGATGCCAACGCCATCAAAGATGAATTCCTCGCGCTCGTTTCTCACGAACTGCGGACACCGTTGACCGTCGTCGTGGGGCTCTCGCGCGTGCTGGCACGCAGCCAGGGCTCGCTCGACCCCGAGACCTTTCAGAGCACGGTGGAGCAGTTGCGCAACGAATCCGAACAGCTCGGCAGCGTCATCGAAAATATGCTCGTGCTTGCACGCCTGGACCATCAGGAGGCGTCGCGAGAGCCGCTTCGGCTCCTGCCCATCATCGAACGGACCGTCGCCCTGCACCGCATGCGCTTGCCCGGCCGGACCATCGAACTGGACACCACCCCGGTGGGCATCGCCGAAGGCAACGGACAGTGGATCGAACAGGTCGTCGGGAACCTCCTCACCAACGCGCATAAGTACAGCGCACCGGGGACGCCGATTACGGTCCGCGTCGAAGAGTGCGACGGCGAGGCCGTCGTAACCGTCGCAGACCGAGGTGATGGCCTCGACGAAAACGATGTCGAGCACCTCTTCGAGCCGTTCTACCGCTCCTCCGGGAAATCGGCCTCCACTCGCCCCA
>DATNET010000055.1:0-2504 GCA_035606745.1 Tepidiformaceae bacterium | reverse complement strand
CCCAAGTCGGAGCACGCGTTTACGACGTGGTCCAGGTGCCCATCGGCACCGTGACGCAGGTCCAGAAGGGGCGCTTGCGTGTTCGCTCTTTGCTGCGTGATTTCTGGCTCGATAGCGAGCACGTCAGCGCCGCCGACGGTGCGGGGGTGTGGCTTTCGGTGCCGGAGATCGTCCTCGCGGCCGAACTGCCGCCTCCGAGCCGTACTGTGCGGTCCCGCTCTCATCGAAAGGTCGCCGCGTGATCCGGCGTAAAGAGAGTCGCTGCGCACCGGACGACGACTGGCTCCTGGCTCCTGGCGGTTCGACCTCTGTAGGCGTCGCCGCCGGCCGAGCGGCTGGCCAGACTTCGGCGGCGCCCGTGCGCGACGCGACCGGCGCGGCTTTGGGCACTGTTACGCATGTGGCGCAGTCAACGTTCTGCGTGCGCCTGGATGATGCGAGTGAACGCTGGCTGCCGCTTGACGCGGTCCGCGAAATCACGACTGATGGAGTCTGGCTCTCCGTCGAGCTTTAGCCGCCAGGTCAGCCGGCCATTAGCCTGCTGCGGCCGGTCGTCGACCAGCCGTGAGCTTCGGCTGTGTGCGATTCGAGCGCGTGCTGGCAGACCTCGCAGAGCCTTCCTGGACCAGTGAGCGCGTTTGTGTCGTCGCGCAGATGTACAGCGACGTGGGCCACGTTATCGCAGAACGAACACGTTTCTTCACCGAGTTCCAGGCGGGGACAGCGGGCGCACATCTGGGCATGCAGCTCTCCTACGGCCAGCGCCGGGGCTAAAAACTCATGCCGTAGCGGCCCGCAGAGATATTTCGCCAGCCCCTCGGCTATCCCACTCGCGAATGAGTCCACGGCGCGCATCATAACCGTCGCGCGCGGAAAGTCACGAAGTGGCGCCGTCTTGCCTGGGACGCGTCGCCGGGCGGCCGGCCGTGAGCAAACGAAGAGGGTGGGCACGAATGCCCACCCTCTTGTGTTGCTTTCGGAACAAGACGGCTACGGCATCCTCATCCGTTCCTGCTGCATCTTGATCTCGCGCTCCATGCGCTCGCGTTGTTCGAGGGCGACGGCGTCGCTGATGACGCCGTCCTCGCCCTGGGCTGCGTGCTCGAGTCCGGGGGCGGAGAGCTTATGGTCTTCCGCCTCGGACTTGGTGATGTTGAGACGTACGTCGCGGTCATTGACGCTCTGGACGTAGGCGCGGCTCAGCCAGTAGTCCATCGACATCGGGACATCCAGCTTGAAGTAGCCGCCGCTCACCTCCTTCACGTTCGCGAACTCCTCGCCCGCGTTGTCGAAGACGAAACCGCCAATCGGCAGCTCCATCACCGAGCCATCGGGGCTTCCTTCCCGGTGAATGTTGGTATCCGTTGCCATTGCGTTGTTACCTCACGCTTTCCTGAGTGCCGGGGCGGTCGCGGCGAGCTTTTGTTTGCGCGGCCCTTGCCTTTGCTGGCCGGGCCCGAGGTCGTTTGACCGCGTGCACTCACCAACAAATTGTCATGACGGTTGCCAGACATCCCTGTCTCTCTTCGACCACTGATTATTACAACTCCATCGCAAAAACGAGCCGGCTGCGGGGGTGCCTAAGGCAGCAAGTGGCCCGGTGGCGCTGGAGGTTGCTGCGCGATTAAAACGAGCAGTTTTTAGGTTGCGTCCGAACGATCGCCGCCCGTCTCAGGCCCGGCGTGGACTCGTCACAAGTCCTACCACTGCGGCGAGAATGGCCGAACCGATGATCGCCCAGACCACCGGGAACGTTCGGCCATCGACTGTGATGGAGTAGAGCTTTGGCAGGTCGAAGTTGTCGGCGATCCAGAGCCCGATCCAGGCACCCACGAAGCCCACCAGGATGGAAATGAGCAGCCCGCCGAGCGAGTAGCCCGCGAGCATTTGGCCAGCAATCCCACAAACGGCTGCAATCAGCACGAGGATGATAATTCCGAGAACACTCACAGGACTCTCCTTCGCGGGCCCGGCACGCCGGTGCACGGTGCCATGCCTGCCAAGCTTAGGCGGGCTGTCGTGCAGCGCTCGTCCCGCAAAGAGCCGTGTCGACTATCAATGTCATGGCATTTCGAGATCTGCGTCGGCCGCCGGCACTTAGCTGACGGCCGCTAGACCGGCAGCGGCGATTGCCATTCGTCGCCCGCCTCGTTCACCGTGATCTGGGTGACCCACTTCACCCAGTCGAAGCCTCGGTGTCCGGGCACGACGAGGCGGACGGGATAGCCATGTTCGTCCGTCAGCAATTGCCCGGCGACGCGGAGTGCGAGGAGCGCGGAGCGCGCTTCGGCCATCGAAAAGCGGCGGTTGTAGCCTGTCACGGAAGTGACCGTCACGCTGTGCGCGCCGGAAAGCGGCCGTGTCCTGTCCAACAGCTCCGAGATAGCGACGCCCGTCCAGCGCTGCTCCGAATACCAGCCGCCCGTACAATCGATCGTTTCGCTCACTGTTGAAGACGGCAGGTTCGATAGATCCGGGTAGGACAGCTCAAGAGGATTGGCGAC
>DATNET010000040.1:0-10749 GCA_035606745.1 Tepidiformaceae bacterium | reverse complement strand
CGCATCGCGACGCCGGGAGATCTCGGCTGAAGGGACAACGGCGAATCATCAGCGCCCGCTTACTGACGTGCGCGGTTCGGATGGCTGGCTGGCGGACCGGCATGTCGCCCGCTCCGCGCGCTTCCTTGCGCTGCGGCGCCGGTCGCGGTTCGGACTGGATCGGCCAGCTCGCGCGTAGTTTCCGCGCCTTCAGCACTCCGCTTTAGACCAGCTCTTTCACCTTGTCGGCGAGCGCGCGTGTGAACCCGAGCGTGCTGGCTATTTCCTCGACATCGGCCTCGCGGATCGCCCTCACCGAGCCGAACTTCTTCAACAGTGCCTTCTTGCGCTTCGGCCCGACCCCGGGGATGGCGTCCAGGGCACTCTGGATCTGGGTCTTGCCGCGGACCTGGCGGTGGTAGGTGATCGCGAAGCGGTGTGCCTCGTCGCGGATGCGCTGGACCATGAACAGTGCCTCGGAGCCGCGAGGAAGGATGACCGGCGCGTCTTCATCGGGCACGAACAGCTCTTCGAATCGCTTCGCCAGGCCGACGGTCGGGATTTCGTAGACGCCGAGCTCGCGCATCGCCAGCACGGCTGCACTGAGTTGGCCCTTTCCGCCGTCAATGATGACGAGGTCCGGGAGGCCCCACCCGTCGTCGGGCTCCGGCGGCAACGGCCCCGGTGTGCTCACGCTCGAGGTGCGTTGGGAGTCGCGGTCGGCGTCCGGCGGCTCCGCCCTGGCGACATCGCGGGCCGCGCGCGAAAAGCGGCGGCGCATGATCTCCTGCATCGTTGCGAAGTCATCGGCGCCCACGACCGTTTTCACGCGGAAGCGGCGGTACTGGCTCGTTGCCGGACGGCCATCGATGAACACGACCATGCTGGAGACGGGGCTCGTTCCCTGGATGTTCGAGTTGTCATAACACTCGATGCGATGCGGGACCGCGGGCAGGGCGAGCTCCTCACGCAACTGTTCGAGGGCGTGGTCGGTTTTGTTCGCATCCGCCAGCCAGCGGACGCGCATCATGTCCAGCGCCTCTTTGGCGTTGTCGCAGGCGAGCTCGATCAGCCGCTTCTTTTCACCGCGCTCGGGCACCCGCACTTCAACCGTCGACCCACGCTTCTCCGTGAGCAGCGATTCCATCGCCTCGCGGTCGTCCGCTTCCATCGGGATGGCAACGAGTTTCGGGACGTATTGGGCGCCTTCGTAGTACTGCAACAGGAAGTTGACCAGCACCGCGCCGTCGGATTCGTCCTTTGTGCCTTCGAGGACAAATGTGTCGCGGCCGATCATCTGTGTGCCACGGATGAAGAACACCTGCATGCAGGCCTGGTCGCCGCTGCGGGACATGCCGAAGATGTCGGCGTCCTCTTTTTTGGTCGTCGAAACCATCTGGCGCTCGACGGTGCGCTCGACGGCCCTGAGTTGGTCGCGCATCATCGCTGCGCGTTCGAACTCCATTCGGTCGGCCGCGGCCTGCATCTGCTTCGTGAGGCGCCGCATGACATCCTCGGCTTTGCCTTCGAGGAACAGCAGCACCTGTTCGATGACCTCGTCGTACTCTTCTTTGGTGCAAAACGCCGTGCAGGGTGCGATACAACGCTTGATGTAGTAGTCGAGGCAGGGCCGCGCGTCCTTGCCGGTGATCTCTTTCGTGCATGAGCGCCACGGGAAGAGCTTCTTCGTAAGGTCCAGGGTGTGGCGGACCGAGCCGGCGCTCGCGTACGGGCCGAAGTAGCGGGCCCCGTCCTTCTCTATGCGGCGGGTGATGAACACGCGCGGCCACGGGTTCTGGATATCGACCTTGAGGTACGGGTACCGCTTGTCGTCCTTCAGCCTGATGTTGAAGAACGGCTGATGGCGCTTGATGAGCGTCGCTTCGAGGAGCAGGGCCTCGCTCACCGTGCCGACCACGATGTACTCGAAATCGTCGATCTGCTCGCGAAGCGCGCGGGTCTTCGGCTCCATCATGTGGGGCGAGCCAAAGTACGATTTCACGCGGTCCTTGAGCTTCGCCGCTTTACCGACGTAGATAACCTGGCCCCTGGCGTCGCGCATGATGTAGACACCGGGGCGCGCGGGGAGGGCCGCAAGCTGTTTGCGTATCTTTTCGGAGATGGTGGTCGAGGGCATGGTGTTCACTTACCAGTGTAGCGGAGCGCCGAGCCATCGGCGGGCGTGACGGCTCATCCGAGCCACTCAAGGTCAGAGATTCCCGCCTGTCGTAGCACTCTTTTAAGAAGGGCAGCGCTAACTTCTCCCCGGTGCGGATTGGGTATGACTACCCGCGAACTGCCCCGAACGAGAAACTCATGCTTCCCGCCCGAATACGGGCCTTCGAATCCCAACTCATGCATGCGCTTCACGAAGTCCGCCCGCGATGTCGGCGAAAGCCCACCCAATCAGGCCACTTGTCCCACGATCAGTTGGACGCCGTCAACGACCGGTAGCGGATGATGGAGGGAAATCCCCAGGAGAACCCATTCTTCCAGGACTTCGGTGAGTTCTAAGCGACACGCGTCCCTGGTGGTGCCCGTCGCGTAAACGCCATCGAAGCCGGGAATCGTGCCGAAGAACAGGCCGTCCTCAGGCAAATGCTCATATATCGCGTGTTCCATGGCGGACGAAATGTAGCTGCTGAACATTGCGCACAGTTTACCACGGCGTGGACAGTCGCCGGCACAGCGCGGTCTGGCAGACTCGCGGCCGGGCCGCCGGCTCGCGCACTTCGCAGTTGACGCGCCCATCCGGCCAAACCACAATACCCGTGCACTCGTTGCCCACCTTGAAAGGGGGAATCCGCTTGGCCGACAAAGCTCCCGCGGCTCCTGAAGTCCGCCCAATCGTCCCATATCTCACTCTTGGCGAGACGCGCGATAAGGACTACCTCAATGGTAGCCGTTGCAAAAACTGCAACACGACCTATGTGGGCCCCCGCATGTACTGCTCAAAGTGCAGTTCCCAGGGCCCGTTCGAACCGATTAAGCTCAGCGACCACGGCGAGGTCCACGTCTTCACGATCATTCACCAGGCAACCCCGTACGTTCAGGCGCCGTACATCGCTGCCATTGTGGACCTGCCTGAGGGCGTCTCGGTGAACACCAACATCGTCAACCTTGAGCCGAAGCCAGAGAACGTGAAGTTCGGCATGAAGGTCAAGATGTTCACGGAGAAGGTGTCCGAAGACCGCGAGGGTAACTCGTACATCGCTTACCGCTTCCAACCCGCCTAGGCTTCGGCCCAATGCGGACGGCCCGGCGGCGCCCGTCGCCTTGCCGTAGACTAGAAGAAAGGGCCGAAGTGCCCAGGCCGCTGATCCGGCCCAAAGGAGAAACAAAATGCGCGAAGTCGCCGTTATCGGCGTTTCAATGATCAAGTTCGGGCGTTACCCGGACCGGGACGTTTCCCAGCTTGGCGCGCAGGCCGGTTTTGAGGCCCTGAAGGATGCCGGCGTCCAGATGAAGGACATCGAGTCCCTGTATTCTGGCAACCTCTACCAGACGAGTGGCTCCGGCCAGCGCATCCTCCAGCAGATGGGCCAGACCGGCATCCCGGTCATCAATGTGGCAAATGCTTGCGCCACGGGCTCGACCGCCTTCCGCGAGGCGTACTTCGCGGTTGCGAGCGGCGCCTACGACATGGTGATGGCGGTCGGCAGCGAGCAGATGGGGAAGCAAGGCCTCCTCGGTTCCCGTGGCGACCCGGCGACGTCCCTCGAGGGGCGCGTGGGCTCGTACATGATGCCCGCTGTCTTCGGCATGGCCGGCATGGAACACAGCCGCGCCTACGGCACGCAGCAGGAGCACTTTGCCCTGGCGAGCGTCAAGAACCACTACCACAGCACGCAGAACCCGCTCGCCCAGTACCAGAAGGAATCGCCGCTCGAGGAAGTGATGAACGGCCGTGTCATCGCTTACCCGAACACGCTGCTGATGTGCTGCCCGACCGGTGACGGTGCGGCGGCGGCCATCGTTTGTTCGATGGACAAGGCTCGCCAGTACACCACCCAGCCGATCAAGGTCGCTGCATCGGTGCTCACGTCCGACCCCTACACCGACCGCGACCTCACCCTTCCTGACATCAACACCCTGACCCGGAACGCGGCCAAGATCGCGTACGAGCAGGCGGGCATCGGCCCGGAGGACCTGTCGCAGGTCGAGCTCCACGACTGCTTCGCGACGGCCGAGTTGCTCCACTACGAAAACCTTGGCCTTTGCGAAGAAGGCATGGCCGGCAAGCATGTGGCCAGCGGTGCGCCCTGGATCAACAACGTCATCCCGACGAAGTACCAGGAGGATGTCGCGCCGTTCCAGGACAAGACCTACAAGCCGAAGACGAAGACCGTCGTGAACGCGAGCGGCGGGCTGCTTTCAAAGGGCCACCCACTCGGTGCGACGGGCGTCGCCAACATCGCCGAGATCGTCTGGCACCTGCGCGGCCAGGCGGGCAATCGCCAGGTGGAGGGTTCGAAGGTGGGCATGGCTCACGTCATCGGCCTCTGCTCGGCCTGCACCCTCAACGTCCTGCAGAAGTAATTCTCGGGCCGGCGACACAAACCTGCAGAGGCGCTTCCGCAAGGAAGCGCCTCTGCTCTATTTTGATTGCGGCGTAGTTGTCAGGGTCGATGTTCGGGCGACGTTTAGACCGGTTGTTCGCAAGCGGTCCTCTTTGGATTCGCTCCTAGGCGCTCAACTCTTGGCGTAGTTTGCAGCACCCTGGAACTCGACGAACACCGCGGGCTCGCGCCCGGCGTTCCAGGCATCGTGGCCGGGAGCGATGCGGTAGACCATGCCGGGAACGATATCCGTCTCGGTGCCATCGTCGTGCCGGACATGCAACGCGCCGGAGACAGCGTAACCGATGTGCTCGACCTGGCAGCTATCGGTGTTGGCGATTGGCTTGATACATTCCGACCAGCGCCACCCCGGTTCGAAGGTGTAGCGGCCGATCTGCCCGCCGCCGACGTTCACCAACTCCACCAACGTCTTCGCGGGTTTCCGAGTTTCATCAGGGGCGCTGAAGTCGCGAGATTCTACACCGGGCATTTTGGGGCCTCCTCAGCGATGGAATGCCGCAGAGTGTACCACAACGCAACATGAGCTCGATGTGAAATTGGGCCGTTTCGTGCGCTAGTCCGCACCGCCGGCCGGATGCTGAGAGACTCATTGATCAGGAGGGACGGAGAGGGTGCCGAACATCCAGCGGGTCCTGCTCATTCCTTCCCGGCTGCTAAACTACGCCATCACCGCTTGCCAGGATTCGCTCCCATGCCAGATTCGTTCCAATCACTTATCACCTGCCCCGAGGATGCTGCCGGCATCTACGCGAAGTGGATCTGCGTCGGGAAGGGCACCGTCATCGTGCAGGCTGGCGAGAGCGGCATGCGCTTTCCCGAAGCCGTCCACCCCCGCGACCTCGGCATCGAAGTCGACCATGAGCACTTCCTCGGGTTGCTCGATGGTATCCCCGTGTGGGCGGCAGGGATCGATTCTCCGGGCAGCGAGCCGGAAGGGTTCAACCACGAATCGCTCTTCGCCATCTTTCCGCACGTCTCCGAACAGCTGTGGGCGTTGGCCGGGCGTGCCGTGCAGATCGCTGAATGGCACCGCACCAATCGTTTCTGCGGACGCTGCGGCAGCGCCACGGAAGAAGCGCCCGGCGAACGCGCCCGGCGCTGCCCCGATTGCGGCATGCTTTCGTTCCCACGCCTTTCGCCGGCAGTGATCACGCTCATTGAGCGTGGCGACGAAGCGCTCCTCGCTCGCGGGCGCACCTTTGGCCCAAACCCGATGTACAGCACGCTGGCGGGCTTCGTTGAACCGGGCGAGACGCTGGAGGAGTGCGTGGCCCGCGAGATCTTCGAAGAGGTCCACGTGGAAGTTACGGACATTCGATACATGCGCAGCCAGCCGTGGCCCTTTCCGAATTCGCTCATGCTGGGCTTCAATGCCAAGTACGCAGGCGGCGAGATCATCTGCGACCCGACGGAGATCGTCGATGCGCAATGGTTCCGAGCAGACAACCTGCCGAACATCCCGGGCAAGCTCTCAATTGCTCGCTGGCTGATCGACGAGTGGCTCAGCCGCCAGGGGATTGTCAAATGAAGGTCGAATACGACGCGGCTAGGGACTTCCTGTATGTCTGGTTCGCGGTAGCAGACCGCAAAGCCGCGCGCACGGAAACGATCACGCCCGGCGTCCACGCCGACTTCGACCGCGAGGGACGCCTAGTTGGCATCGAAGTGCTCGACGCAAGGGCCATCCTCGGGGACGACCCTAAGATCGAGTTCGCGCTCGCAGCGGCGTCCTGACGCGTGACCGGCAAACGGAGCGCCGTCGGCGGCAGGGCAGAGGAGTTGAGGCGTTAGCTATACTGTGCGTATGGCACAGGCGCCCGTAATTCACCCCGGCTCCGGCGCGAACGACTCTGACCTGGAGGCGCGCCGAGCCGTCGCGTTCCTTCCAAGCCATCGCAGGGACTGTCTCGCCGTCGCGCGCATGTCGTTCGATGAGTATCTTTCCCTCGACTACGAATTCGGTCTGGCCGAATGGGTCGATGGAGAGGTGCGGCTCTACGTGAGTGCTTCGGAAATTCACCAGCGTGTGATCGGCTTTCTACTGACCCTGCTCTCGGCCTACTGCGACGTCACCAAAGCGGGTCGCGTATGGCCGGCGGGATATGCAATGCGAGCGGCGACGGGCGGCTCCGGCCGTGAGCCTGACCTGCTTTTCGTAGCTCGCCAGCATCTCGATCGTGTGCAAGACTCCCACCTCGCCGGGCCTCCCGATCTCGTCGTCGAAGTCGTTTCGCGTGACAGCGCGCGGCGGGACCGGCGCGAAAAGTTCGACGAATACCAGGCCGATGGCATCCCTGAGTACTGGCTCATCGACCCACGCCCCGGCCACGAAACGGCCGAACTCTTCGCTCTTCAGTCCGGTCGCTACCGCCGGGTGCCGGCCTCCTCCGACGGGATCTTGCGCTCCACGGCGGTTTCCGGCTTTTGGATCCGAACTAGCTGGCTTTGGGACGATGACCCTGCGATATTCGACGCAATGGTCGAAGTTGTAGGCGTAGTGGCCCGCGGAGCCGAGCCCGAGCCTCCTGACGCGTGACCAGGCCCACCTACAATTTCGATCGCGTCGCCGACATCTACGACGCCACGCGCGGCTTTCCGCCTGACACCGAATCTGAAATTGCCCGCAACCTTGCCGCCATTCTTCGCTCGACGACGCCCGAACCGGCAGTCTACGAAGTAGGCATCGGCACCGGGCGCATCGCCGTCCCGCTCGCGGACCAGGGGATTCGTGTCACCGGCATCGACATCTCCGCCCGGATGCTCAAACGGCTGCGCACCAAGAGCAGGGATGTGTCGGTCTTGCTCGCGGAGGCCAGCCGTCCGCCCTTCCGAGGTAATTCGTTTGATGCCGCCATCTTCGTGCACATCCTTCACCTCGTGCCGGATGCCGCGGCGACGATGGCAGCGACGATTGGGGTGGTGCGCCCCGGCGGCATGCTGGTCAGCGCCAACCATGAATACGGCGACGGCGCCTCCAACCGTGCGGGTGCGGAGCTCCGCCGGCTTATCGAGGAGGTCACGGGCTCCCCGACTCGCCAGCACCACCGGCACGACGACGCTAATTCCGTGTTTGTCCGGGCCATGGAGCACGCCGGTGCAAGCGTCGAAACGCTTGTGCTCGCCCGCTGGACCGAAGCAGTGACCGCACGCCAGGAGATCGACTGGTTCCGCGAGCGGACGCATTCGAACACGTGGTCGCTGTCGGACGAGGCCCACGCGGAAGTACTTCGCCGCTTCGTGCCGAGAGTCGAGTCTCTCTACGGCAGCCTTGATGAGCCTGAGGCGGTGACCGTGGAGTTCGTAGTCCGCACGGCGCATCTGCCCGGCTAAGTCGGGTGAGGCCCTCCGACCAATCCCCGAAAAGGGGACCGGTTGGCTATGGCACGCGGCCCACGTGTAAGGGACACTCGTAACGAAGCTGTCCATGGTGGAGGGGTACGTTTCCATTCGCACCCGACTGAGCCCGACGGTTTTGTTCGTTGCTCTCACGTTCGCAGGCGTGGCCGGCGGAGCCGTCTGCTGGCTTTTCGGGTGGCGCGACGCGGCCGATATCCTCTGGTTCGCCACTGCCGCTGCCGCATTCGTCCCAGCACTGGTCGAAGTGCTCCGCGCCCTCGCGAGACGGTCACCGGGCGTGGACATTATTGCGCTGCTTGCGATAGGCGGAGCGCTTGCACTCCAGGAGTTCCTTGCGGGAGCCGTCATTGGGCTGATGCTCGCCACCGGCCAGGCGCTCGAAAGCTACGCCGAGAATCGAGCGGACCGCGAGCTGTCGGCCCTGCTCAAGCGCGCTCCACGGTTCGCTCGCCGCATAAACGGCGATGAAATCGAGGAGGTGCCACTCGACGTGGTCGCGGCCGGCGACGTGGTCGCCGTCAGCGGTGGCGAGGTGCTCCCGGTAGACGGGGTAGTACTCGATGCCCGGGCTGTGCTCGACGAATCGGCCCTCACGGGTGAGTCTCGCCTCGTCGAACGCGAGATGTACGACGCCGTGCAAAGCGGCACGCTCAACGCTGGCTCGGCGTTCCGGCTCAAGGCCACGAGTTCGGCTGCGAACAGCACTTACGCGGGCATTATCCGCATGGTGGAGGCGGCCAAGCAGTCCAAGGCGCCGATGCAACGGCTCGCCGACCGCTACGCCATCTGGTTCGTGCCCACCACCCTGATCGTCGCCGGACTCGCCTGGTGGTTGGCCGGGAGCGCGGAACGGGCGCTCGCTGTGCTGGTCGTGGCTACCCCATGCCCTCTGCTGCTGGCAGCCCCGATCGCGATCGTCTCGGGGGTTTCGCGGGCGGCACGGCGTGGAATTGTGATGAAGGGCGGGGCCGCGCTCGAAACACTCGCCCGCGCCCAATCGCTCTTCCTCGATAAGACCGGCACCCTCACCCGCGGATCGCCCGAACTGCAGCGTATCGTGGTAGCGAGACCTGACACCGAGCAGGACGAAGTGCTCGCGCTGGCGGCGTCGCTTGAACAGCTGTCCTCGCACGTATTCGCTGCCGCGGTTGTGCGTTCTGCGCGCGACCGCGGCCTGTCGCTCTCGGTTCCCGAGAATGTCGTCGAAGCTGCTGGTGCCGGAGTGGAAGGAAACGTTGGAGGGCATCGCGTGCGGCTCGGGAACTTCGAGTGGGCGACAGAAGACCGCCCGGCACGCAGCGAAGAGCACCTCCGCCGCCGCCTGGCGAGGGGCCTGGGCTCCGTTGTTTTTGTCTCAGTCGATGGTGGACTCATCGGTGCCCTAGTCTTTGACGACCCGATCCGGACGGACGCGCCGCGGACCATCCGAAGGCTCAAGTCTCTTGGGATTGGCGACATCACGATGCTGACCGGCGACCGCGCGGGCGTGGCCGAGTCGGTCGGCGCCGCGCTCGGGGTGGACCACGTGCTCTCCGAACTCGCGCCGGAAGACAAGGTCCGGTCAGTCGCGGCCGCGAGTGCCCGGGGGGTGACGTTGATGGTCGGTGATGGCATCAACGACGCTCCTGCGCTCGCTTCGGCGGATGTTGGCATCGCCATGGGCGCGCGCGGGGCGACGTCCTCTTCCGAGGCCGCCGACATCGTGCTGGTGGTGGACCGGCTCGACCGTCTGGTCGAGGCTCTTGGCATCGCCAGGCACACGCGCACGATCGCGGTGCAAAGCATCGTCATCGGGATGGCGCTGTCGTTTATCGCGATGGGCTTCGCGGCCGTGGGGGCACTCCCTCCGGTGTGGGGAGCGTTCCTCCAGGAGGGCATCGACGCTGTCTCCATTCTGAGTGCGCTCCGGGCGCTGGGTGGACGCGCGAGCGCGGAACAGTCGTTCCAGCTTCCACAGGGCATGGCTGCAAAGCTCCGCGCGGAGCACCGTGAGCTGCGGCCGGTGATCGAACGCCTTCGAACGTTCGCCGCACAGCTGTCAGCGCCGGGCTCCGAACTCCTCCCTCACACGATCGCCGATGTGCGTACGACGCTGGCAGCGATCATGAGTCACGAACGCAACGACGAGGCGGAGGTCTATCGCACCATCTCCGCGGGGCTGAAGGGCGATGACCCGCTGGCCGGCATGAGCCGCACGCACCAGGAGATCTTCCACCTAGGCGATAGCATCGAGCGACTGCTTGCCGGACTGGAAGATGACCCCACCGATGTCGAGGACCTCGTTGACCTCCGCCGCGCGCTCTATTCGATCGACGTGGTGCTTCGCCTCAACGTCGCGCAAGAAGAGGAGCTCTACTTCTCCCTCGACCGCGAATACAGCGGCCCTGTGGCAGCTTGACGGAGAATTGGGCAGCGGATGTTGCGGCGGATGCCGGCAGCGGGGGCGAGGTCAGCCGCCGGCGGCGTGTTCTTTGATGTACCACCCAAGCCGGGTACTCGACGGGACGCCGCCGTTGGCCGCCGCGAACGCCAAATCGAGGCGCGCATCTGCGAGCGCCCTCATGGCATCCGCGCGATAGGCCTCATCAAGAGTTCCGGCTTTGTCGGCCAGGCTGCGGATCTGCTCCGAAAGGTCGTGCGCCGCCGTCCTGTCCGCCTCAGTCGCCGAGCCGTCGACGACGGCCTTTGCGAGCGTCAGGGCCCGCATACTGAAGCGCTGGATTTCGCGATTGACCTCGGAATCGTCGCTGGGTTTGGCTTGATTTGCCATTACATCACGCCTTTTTGGCCTTCAACGCCTTGTCGAACTCGGGTTCGTCGAGCGCTTCGGCAT
>DATNET010000586.1:0-3500 GCA_035606745.1 Tepidiformaceae bacterium | reverse complement strand
TCGCGCTGGTTGGCATAGGCGATCGCCATCTCCTGCGCTTTCACGGCCACGCCGATGCAGCCGGCCGCGTACGGGATGCGTTGACGGCTGAGCCGGTCGTTCGCAATGGCGAAGCCCTTATGCGGCTCGCCAAGGACGTTCCCCGCTGGCACGCGCAGGTTCTCGAACTGCAGCTCCGTCGCGTAATGCGTCGAGCGCAGGGTGTGCACAACCCGGCGCACGTGGAAGCCCTCCATGCCCGCGTCGATGATGAAGCACGTAATCCCGTTCCGGCCCTGCGAGGCGTCCGAGCGCGCGAAAATGATCCCGTAGTCGGACGTGTCGCCGCCGCTGATGAAGATCTTCGAACCGTTGATCACCCAGTCGTCGCCATCCTTGACCGCGGTGGTCTGGATGGCGCGCGCGGGGTCGCTGCCGCCAGACGGCTCGGTCAGCCCGAAAAAGCCTGACTTCTCGCCGCGCAGCGTGGGGTAGAGGTAGCGCTGCTTCTGGTCTTCGTTCGCCTCGAAAAGCTGGGCCAATCCGGCGCCGCCGAAGACGCCGTAGCAGGGCGTGTACAGTCCCGCCCGGTGCTGTGCCATCTCGATCGCCATGAGCGTGCGTGTCACGAGGTCGATATCGGGCCCGCCGTAGGCCGGTGGGATGTCCAGCCCATAAAAGCCCATCTCCTTGACCTGGGCGACGAGCCGGTCGTGGTCGGCGGGTTCGAGTTCGCTCGCGTCGGGATCGAGGTCCGCTTCGAGCGGCACGACCTCGTTGCGCACGAAGCGCCGGACGGTGTCCACGATCAGCCGCTGTTCCTCAGACAGTTCAAGGTCCATGGCTAGCCGATCCTTCCGAGGTGCACTGGATGGTCGTCGAGGTTGCCGATTGGGAGCGCTCCGTTGTCGGCTTTGTGGAGCATAAGCAGTTCGCGATAGCGCGACTGGTACTGCATGTTTACTTCGTAGCGAAACAACACCGCGCCCTTGGCAACGCCCGCGATAGCGAGGTCGCGGTGCCTCTCCAGCGCGCTGCGCAGGCCGAAGAGTTCACGGCCTCCCGCATAGCCGATGTACACGACCTCGCCGGCGGCGTTGGCAAGCTGGTAGACGCCAAGCTGGCCGGGAAGCTCTCGCGAGGAGACGGCGGCGAGGTCGCGCCACGGTTTGGTTAGTCGCAGTTGCACAACGGGCGCAGTCTACGCCATCACCTTGGACGCCCGCGAGAGCCGTCCCGCCGCCGCAGCAGCAGCTTCATCCCATCGTCGACCGATTAGTGTTCGAATGTGGCGGTTTCCAATTCGTCCAGGATGAACTCGCCGGGGCGAAGGCCCACCTCGTAACGGTGAACGCTCGATGTGAGCGGCATCACGCCTTCGCCACTCACTCGGCGGTTGGCTCGGGCCCTCGCTTTCCAGACCGAGTCGATAAGCGCGACAGGACTTGTACGCTCCACTTCCTCCCGCGCCATTCCCAGGTGCTCGCTCCAGAGGGAGATGCGCAGTGCACGCGCTACGGTCGCGTCCCGAACAACAAGGTTGAGCTCGCTGTCCGTGACCATTCCCCGGTTGTTGAGATTCGCCGAGCCTACGGTGACCCACTCGTCGTCGATAATCGCGGCCTTCGCGTGTACGTAGATCGGACGGTAGCGAAATGCCGACTCGCCCGTCGTCGGCCCGGACGCATACGGGGCATAGGCTTCGAAGATGCCGCGGCCTGCGTCGACTTTCCGAAGCCGTTGGATGTGCTGGTCGTTATCCCACTTCCCGCTCGTCGCCCGTGCAGGAAGGACGATGACCACGCGAAACGAGGCTGGGTCGCGCGTCGTAATCACGGTCGAGAGAGCATCCATAATTTCGGGGCTCCAGAGGTATTGCGTCTCGACGTAGATGAAGGTCCGGGCCGAACGAATCGCCTCGAGATAGGAATGATGGATGCCGAATTCACCGTCGGGTTGGGAGTCGTATCGATCGCGGGGAATCGTGCGTACCACCTGGACTGCCGTCTGCCACGAGGGTTCGACCGTTGGCTCGTTCGAAGGCAGCCCGTGGTCGCCGGTCACCGCCTCCCACCGTTGCCGAAAATTGTGTTCGACATCGGCCACGGCTTCGCCCTCGAGCGAGCAGGCGACGTCGTGCCAGTTCACGCCGGCGCGAAGGATGTGTTCATTCGAGTCCCATCTATCGCCGGCGAAGGTTGTCAGGTCCATTCCTCCGACAAATGCGCGCTGCCCATCGATGACAATCGACTTCTGATGGTGGCAGTGGGTCCGGGTTGCTGTCTTGTCCAGGCGGCAAATGAGGTCCCCGGTTCGCCCATTCATGACCGCCGCGACGCCTCTCATCGTTCTCGTGGTGGGGTGGATGAGCACCGGCGCGCCACCCCAGAGAAGCACCCGGACCGGCAAACGCTGGGCGGCATCTGTAAGGACATCCAGCAGCCTCGTGCGAACCAGGTCCTCTGGCTCTGACCTGCACAACGGGACGTACGGCGTGAGGCACCAGCCCGTGATAAAGACGTAACTGCGCGCTTCAAGGAGCGCTGCGTGAAGTGCACCGAAGAACGCGTCGCCGTCTATCAACGGTGTGACGCGGTTGTGCGCTCTCGGCGGAGTCCCGCCGGGATACCAGCGCGGGTCGTCACCCCACCACGAGTCCCTCGCCCGTCGCACGGATGCTTCATCGACGGCGCCACGAGCCAGCGTCCGGCGATGTCGACGGTGGAGCAATGGGGCGATGGCGGAACTCGCCCGGCGTTCGGCCTCGACGAACCAGCGTTCTGCAAGAGACATGGTGCAATCGTAGAGCAGCGGGATTGCGGACGCGTCTCTCTTGGAGGCCCGGCTCTACATCCCGCGGAACTTCGCCGGGCGCTTCTCGAGCCGTGCGGCAATGCCCTCGCGGGAGTCGTCGCTGGTGCGGGCGCGTTCGATGAGCGTATCGACGTCCGCGTGCTCGATGCCGCCGCGGAACGCCATCTCCCGTACGAGCAGCGCCTTCATCGCCCGGAGTGAGAGCGGCGCGTTGGCGGCGAGCCGTTCGATAATCGCCTGCGCTGCATCCTCGAGCCTTTCGGGTGCTACGACCGAACCGATGATGCCCATCTCGGCCATCCGCGTGGCCTGGACCGGGTCGCCGAGCAACAGGATGCGCCGGGCCGCCACGGGACCGGCCACTTCTAAAAGCTTCTTGGCGAGGAACCAGGAGGGAGCGAGACCGATCTGCGCCAGCGACATCCCGAACGATGCGCCACTCGCTGCCACAACAAAATCGCAGTGCAGCGCGAGCTCGTTGCCGCCGGCGATGGCGTCGCCCTGGACGACCGCGACCACTGGAAGCGGGTAGTTCTCGACGAGTTCGAGCACGTGTTCAATCGGGCTCGCTGAACCTCGGGCGCCCTCGCCGAGGCGCTCACGTAAATCGAGCCCCGCGCAGAAGACTGGGCCGTTGGCACGGAGGACGGCCACACGCTCCAGCGGCTCTGGCGCGCGGCTGAATGCTGTGGCCAGTTGGTCCAGCA
>DATNET010000578.1:0-2172 GCA_035606745.1 Tepidiformaceae bacterium | reverse complement strand
GAGCTGCGCGCTTACGCTGCCGCCGGCGCTGAGGGGCTCGAAGGGATCTTCTTGCGTCTGACGGGTGAGCGGGCCGCCCGCGAGCTGGTCGCGGTACTGGACGCCTGAGCGCGCCGCCGCCCGCTCGACGCCCCCCACCTTCAACCATCGCGTCGTGACAGCGAGTGCTTCCGCCGCCTCGCCCTCGGACAGCGGCCGCTCGATCGCCGGTCCCGCTGGCTGGGCGGCCATCGCGCTCCTGCTGCGCCCCAAATGGCTGACTGCGCGCGCGCGAGCCACCGTGGCCGTCCCGGGTCGCACAGCCCGTTGGGTCGCGCTCGCACTGCTTGGCGTCGGGTTCTGGTGGGGCATGTACGCGGGACTGGCGCGCGTCCTTCGCTATTTCCGGAACGTCCCCGACCTGGGTCCTCTCCTCGCCAGCAAGCTCCTGGCAATGGTGTTGATCGGGTTCTTTGGCATCCTGCTGCTGTCCAACGTGATCACGGCGCTGTCCAGTTTCTTTCTGGCGCGTGACCTGGACCTGCTCGTCGCCGCGCCCCTCCGTTGGCCCGCGCTGTACGCGGCCAAGCTACTCGAAACGCTGATCAACTCGAGCTGGATGGTCGCCTTGATGGCGGTTCCACTCGTCGCCGCCTTCGGCATCGTCTATCGCGGTGGCCCGTGGTTCCCCCTCGTGGCGGCCGCCGCGCTCGCGCCGTTCTTCCTCATCCCCGCTGCCCTCGGCAGCGCGATCACGCTGGTACTCGTCAACGGGTTTCCGGCGCGTCGCACGCGCGACATCCTCAGCGTCGTCGCCGTTTTGAGCGGGGCCGGCCTCGTGATGTTGCTGCGTCTTCTGCGTCCCGAGCGATTGGCCCGCCCGGAAGGGTTTCAGAATTTCACCGACTACCTCGCCGCGTTGCAGGCGCCGTCAGCGCCATGGCTGCCCAGTGACTGGACGACGCACGCCTTGATGGACTGGCTGACCGGGACGCCGAGTGCCCAGCCGTACGTCGCCCTCTGGGGCGTGGCCGGAGCAGCACTGGCCATCGGGTGCGTGCTGCACAGGCGGCTGTTCACGCGTGGGTTCAGCAAGGCGCAGGAGGGCGCGAGCCAGGGCGGCACGGCGACCGCGCACGCCAGCCTCGCGCGGCGCACGGCGTACCGGCTGCTGGCACCGATCGGTATTCGCCGGCGCGAGCTCGTGCTCAAAGAGGTGCGGGTATTCTTCCGCGACGCGACGCAGTGGTCACAGCTGCTGCTGCTCGCGGTGCTCATCGTCGTCTACGTCTTCAACGTGAAATTCCTCCCGTTGACGGGCGAGGGCGTGAGCTTCTTTCTGCGAAACGTGGTGCCCTTCGGCAACCTGCTGCTGGCGGGGTTCGTGCTGGCGTCGATCGCCGCGCGCTTCGTTCTGCCTGGTGTGAGCCTCGAGGGGCGCACCTTCTGGCTGCTCCGTTCCAGCCCCCTCCCGTTGCGCGACCTTCTGTGGGCCAAGTATTGGGTGGGCACCCTGCCCTTGCTCGTGCTCGCTCTGGGCATTGTCGCCGTGACCAACACGCTGCTGCAGGTGAGCGACTTCATCTTCGCCGTGACGCTGCTGTCGATCGTGCTCCTGACCTTCGCCTTGTCGGCACTCGCCCTCTGCTTCGGAACGCTCTTCCCGCAGTTCGAGACCGAGAACGCCGCCCAGATTCCCACGTCGTTCGGCGGCCTCGTGTACATGATGACGGCCGTGATGGTGTTGGTCGTGGTCATCGTCCTGGAGGCGCGGCCGGTGTACATCCACCTGGCCCGGCACTTCCTCGGTGTGCCGCGCGACTCCCAGGATGTGCTGGAGATGGCGGTGGGGTTCGGAGCTGCAGCCGCGCTCTGCGTGGCCACGACGCTGGTACCGATCCAGGTCGCGCTTCGCCGGCTCGCTGCTGTCGAACGCGCGTGACGGCGGCGCCCGTGCGGCAACCAGCCGGTGAGACGAATGCGCCGGGTCGCTAGGCGACCGCGGACAACGATCCAGTAGCCGCCGGCGGCGTGGCCGCCAGCGGCCACCCACAGGCCGTACAATGGCGTGCCGCCGGCACGGTCACCTCGGCCCCGCACCACCCGCACCGGCCGGTCAGGTAGCGCGCACAGCTCGAGCAATAGAGGGCATCACGCTCGGGCCGTGGCCCGCATGTGATGCAAGCCGGGCGC
>DATNET010000576.1:0-5092 GCA_035606745.1 Tepidiformaceae bacterium | reverse complement strand
CCCGAGCCGGTGACGGAGGCGGTCTTGCCGGAGACCGAATTCGGCAGCAGGAGCTTGTTGGCGTTCGATAGCAGGGCGGCGATTTCGGTTTGCAGGCGCGCGACGACCAGGCTCTTTTGCTGGAGCGCGTCTTGCCGCTTTTGCATCGAATCGATCGGGGCATGGGCGACGGCGGCGAGCGCCTTAACGACTGCCTGGGTATCGAAGCTCGAATAGAAGCCGCCGATGCGGACGGGCTCGTTGGCACTGCTCGATGGGTTGAGAGTCACGGGTGATCCTTCGACAACGGATGCGGGACACTCCCGGAGGGCCCTGGGCCAGCGATGGCATGCGTCACGCTAAGGCCCTGTGTGGCCCCATTCCATGAGGGGTCTCCCCCGATCATCGGCTGGTTAGCTCCGATTCGGGACGGGCATGGCCGGTTATTAGACGGTAGACGGTAGGGGATAGGCGTCAGGGACGAGGGTCACTCGCCGAGGATGGCGCTGGACGACGTCTTCGGCGAGGACGTTGCCGCCTGCGGCCCTGAACTGTACCGATTAGACAGTCGACGGTAGTGGATAGGCGTGAGGGACGAGGGTCACTCGCCGAGGATTGCGTTGATGATGTCTTCGGCGAGGACATTGCCACCTGCGGCCGTGAAATGGATACCGTCATCGCCGGCGCGTGCTTCGACCACTGAGCCGTCCTGGTCGACAAGGTTCCAGGTGAAATTGCCGTTGGCGTCGGCGGTATCGGCCCAGGCATCGACGTAGATCACCCAGGGGCGCGACGCGGCCTCCTGCTCGGCAAGCGTGTTCATCAGGTGCGCTTCGGAGACCATGTGGGCATCGCGCAGGGCCGGGTCGATACTCGGGATGCCAACCCACACGACGGTGCGGCCGCCGCCATCCATGCCGTCCATGAGGCTGTCGATGAGCGCGCGGTAGTGGTCCGGGTCCGGGCTGCCAACCGCGTCGTTCATGCCGATCATGACCACGGCGATGTCCGGCGAGTATGTTGCCATCTGTTGTTGGGCGAAGGATGGCCAGTCGAGTGAGCCGCCCTGGAAGGCGCACTGCTGGCTCGTGAGGAGACCGGTGCCGCAGGAGTAATCAGCGTCGCGGACCGGGATGGCGCCGTAGCGGGTGGCCAGGTCGTAGAGCGCGACGGTCATGAAGTACGAGGTTGAATCGCCAAACGACCAGATCTTGAGCCCCGATAGCGATGCCCGGGTGAGCTTGGGTATGGGCGTGGGCGTCGGTACTGGAGTCGGCGTGGCAGTAGGCGTTGGGCTGGGGGTGTTGGTTGGGTCGTAGGTCAGTTCGGAGACGACGGCTCGCGGACCATAGCCGCCTGCGCCCACGCCAACCGCACTGAGGCCCTCGATCACCGCACCGGCGACCGCGAGGAACCCGAGTGCAAACAGCAGCGCCAGCCAGCGATGCGAGCGGGCCCGCTCTTCGGGAAACGCGAAGACCCGGGGTTCGGGAGGCAAGCAGACATGCTCCGGCGGCGGCGGCCAGCGCGCACGACGATACCATGCGCAATCGTTATGGTGATCTGCAAGAGGGACGCTAACCGCGAAGGACTTCGCGGTCGGAATCGTGCGCTGGACGCAACCCACCGACCGAACGCAACTTGGCGTACTTTGCGCCCTTCGTGGTTAGCGTCGTCCACCGGGCCACGGCGTCAATCGCCCATCGAACGCCTTCCCTTTACGCTAGTTGCATGCCCGTTGACCAGGATGCTCTCGACGCTGTTGCCCTTTCCCGTGACGAATATGCGCTGCTGGTGGAGCAGCTCGGCCGCGAACCGAACGCCGTGGAGCTCGGGATGTTTGGGTCGTTGTGGTCGGAGCATTGCGGGTACAAGAACAGCAAGCCGTTGCTGCGCCTGTTCCCAACCGGTGGGGACCTCGTGCTCACGCAGGCAGGGGCCGAAAACGCGGGTGCGATCGACATCGGCGGCGGGCTTTGCGTGGTCATGAAGGTGGAATCGCACAACCACCCGTCGGCAATCGAACCGTACGAAGGAGCGGCGACGGGCGTTGGCGGCATCGTGCGGGACATCTTTGCGATGGGCGCGTACCCCGTCGCCATCCTCGATTCCTTGCGCTTTGGGCCTATCGATGAACCGCAAAACCGCTACCTGCTGAAGGGCGTGGTTGGCGGCGTTGGCGGGTATGGGAACTGCCTCGGCATTCCGAATATCGGCGGCGAAATTGTGTTCTCGAGCGCGTACAACGGCAACCCGCTGGTGAACGCCATGTGTGCGGGGATCGCCGAGACGAGCAAACTGCAGTCGGCGCGGGCGACCGGCGTGGGCAACGTCTTGCTGCTGGTTGGCGCCGACACCGGCCGCGACGGCATCCACGGTGCGAGCGGCCTCGCTTCGCGCACCGACCCCGAAACGCGCTTTGAGGAGATGCGTCCCGCGGTGCAGGTGGGCAATCCATTCCTCGAAAAGCTGTTGATGGAAGCCTGCTTTGAGCTGGCATCCGAGCACGCGGATTGGATCGTAGGGTTGCAGGACCTCGGCGCGGCGGGATTGACCAGCGCGGTGGTCGAATGTTGCGCAAAGGGGCGCTCGGGGGCGGTGCTCGACCTCGACTGCGTACCGCGCCGCGAATCCGGGATGACACCGTACGAGGTGATGCTAAGCGAGAGCCAGGAGCGGATGCTGGTGGTGGCGAAACGGGAGCATGCCGGCGAGGTGAAGGCGTTGTTCACCCACTGGGAGCTGCATTGCGAAGAGGTTGGCACGGTCACCGAAGGACGCGATGTGGTTATCCGGTCGGGCGGCAAAGAAGTGGCGCGGGTACCGTTCGAAATTGCGACGGAACCGCCGCAGTATCGCCGCCAGGGCGTGCGGCCGGCAGAGCTGGCGGCACTGAACGCGTGGGATCCGGGCACGCTGCCGGACATCGTAGCGCCAGAGGCCACCGGGCTGCTGCTGCGGCTGCTCGCCAGCCCGAACATCACGAGCCGGCGTGGGGTTTACCGCACGTACGACCACCAGGTGCTGAACAACACGGTCGTATCGCCGGGCGGCGATGCAGGCGTGGTGCGCGTCATGGGCACGAACAAGGCGATCGCGCTGACGACGGATTGCAGCGGCCGGCTCTGTTACCTGGACCCTTACACCGGCGCCGCCGCAGCGGTTGCCGAAGCCGCGCGCAACATCGTCTGCACCGGCGCAACTCCTGTGGCCGTGACGGATTGCCTGAACTTCGGCAACCCGGAAAAGCTGGACGTGTATTACACGATGGAGCAGTGCGTGCGCGGGATTAGCGAAGCGTGCTCGGTCTTCGGGACACCGGTCGTCAGCGGGAACGTAAGCCTGTTCAACGAAAGCTCCGGCCGGGCGATCTACCCCACCCCGGTGATTGGGATGATGGGCATCCTTGACGACGCTTCCAAGCACCTCGTCGCGGCTTTTCAGGAGAGCGGCTCGCGGGTGTATCTGCTTGGGAGCGGGCCGGGGCAGCCAGCGAGTGCGCTCGGCGGCAGCGAGTACCTGGATGCGGTCCATGGTCGCGTCGCCGGGCTGCCCGCCATCGACCTGCAGGCCGAATACGCACTCCAGCGACTCGTGCTGCGGGCGCACAGTGAGGGGCTCTTGCTGAGCGCCCACGACTGCTCGGACGGCGGTCTCGCCGTGACGCTGGCCGAGTGCGCCGTGCTTGGCGGGTACGGGTTCGCGGGGCTGGACGAATTGCCGGGGCGGCTCGATGCCGCGTTGTTCGGCGAGGGCCAGGGGCGCATCGTCGTGAGCCTTGTTGCCGACACCTTCCCGCAGGGCGGGGCCGCGGCGCGGCTGGAAGACCTGGCGCGGGCGATGGGAGTGCCATGCACTCGCCTTGGCCAGACCGAAGCGGGGGACGCGTTTACGTTCGGGCCTATCGCCACGACGGTCAGTGCGCTGCGGGAGGCGTTCGAGACAGGGATCTGAGCGGGGAGCGATGAGCGAGCAGTGGGTGAGGCAAAGCGACGGAGTAAGGTAAAGTCCGAACGGTGACTCCAGATGAGATTATGGCCGACCCGTCGCGTCTGGAAGGGCTACGCCCAGCCGACTTCTTGGCAACGCTGACTTCGTCGACCGGGTGGGAGCGCGAGCTGCTCCGACGCGGTTCGCGCCGAGGCCAGGGGTTTGTGCTTCGCGAATACGACGCCAATCGCCAACCGACTGGCCGAGTCATACGCTGGCACCCGGGTGGTGGCCGCCACGGTGCGGAACCGTATTGGCGCGTTTCAAGTCCGCGGGCGGGCAAATCCGATATCATTGGTGCAGGAGATTGAAATGACAGCCGACGAGGCGCTGCAGCTCCGCGAAATGCTGGTGTTCGCACTCGAACGATTGAGCGAACCTGCGCCGCGCCAGATTGAATGGCTAACGGACCGCTCGCTGAAGCTCGCGGACGAGCTGGCCCTTGATTTGGACGATGTCATGCCGACGGTGCCGCAGCTCATCCAGCTCGGCGTGATTTCGCCGTCCGCGGAGCCACCGCTGCGCGCCGTGGACGACTCGCTCGAGCATCTCAACGCGGACGAATCGAAGTGGGACTTCGATGCCCTGGCCTGTGACCCGGAATGGGCCGAGGTCCGGCATCGCGCCGCCGAGGCACTGATCGCGCTGACCATCGCCGCCTGACTCGCACTCATTGCTCGTTGCTCATCGCTCGCTGCCGCGTACCATCGCGGCCATGGCCTACTACAATCCGGTGCGCCCCGCGTACATCGAAGATCCTTACCCCTCGCTTGCACAACTGCGGAGGCAGGAGCCAGTCCACCACAGCCCGGACCTCAACGGATGGGTATTGACCACCTACGAGCTTTGCGACCGCGTGCTGCACGACGATGCCGCGTTCTCGTCGGACCCGGTACACGCACGCGGCGGCATGGGCGATTCCGTTGCGGCAAAGCGGGCAGCGGCACCGCTCGGCAGCGCGCCAATCCTCGGCAACAGCGACCCGCCCGACCATACGCGATTGCGCGCGATTGTGAACCGGGCGTTCGTGCCGCGGGCGATGGACGCCACTCGGCCGGCGATCGAAGCACTGGCGGCACGCCTGTTGGAGCCAGTTGGCGATGACGGCCTGGAGGTTATGTCT
>DATNET010000572.1:0-3635 GCA_035606745.1 Tepidiformaceae bacterium | reverse complement strand
TGGCGGACGGCGCGGGCTGAAGTGTCGTCAGCGCGCCCCTCTTTAGGGCGATGGCGGTCCGCAAAGCTGCTTGTCGAACGCCTCGCCGCGCCCCGGAGGGAGCTCGTTTGGCTCACGAGGATGCGGGCCGGGCGTGAGCATCCAGCCGCCTGGAAAGTCGTGGAAATCCATCGCGAACGCGTCCGTTGTCTGATCGAGAACGGCGCGCCGTTCGTTATCGCGGACGGCCACTTCAGTTCGGCGGCGATCGCGCTCGTCCAGCAGGTGTTGCCCACGCCCGTCGCGTTCGTTGCCGGCGCCGCTCCGACCGAGGCGAATACCCCACGCGAGCTCCGGCGAAGGCTGACCGATCAGAGCCGCGACAGCGGCCGGATTGGATTCCTTGCCGCGGCGTATCCCGCCGACCGGCTGTTTATCGGTGTCCCGGATACGTGGGGTCCGGAACCGGGCTGGGGGCACCCGCGCGACCGCACGGCCACAGTCCGGGCGATGCTGCAACGGCTCAAAGAACCGGGCGGCATGGTCCTCGTGCGGATAGACGCCATTTGGGGTGACGACTCCGGCTTCGTGCGTCCGTTCGCCGGCGACGCCAGCCGCAATTTCGCCCTCGGCGCGGCCACGGTGGCCCGCCTTGCCGCATGTCCATTAGTGCCGTTCGTCGCTTTCCTGGACGGCCGGCGCAGGACCGTCACCGTGCATTGGGGTTCGCCGATTCCGCCAGCGCCGCGGCGCGACGCGACGGGCGATGCAGCCAACCTGAGCCGTGCGCTCGACTTCCTGGAGCGAGCAATCGGGCAGCGCCCCGCGCAATACCTTGCCGATGTCGGCCAGGAGCGCCGCTGGGATTCAGCTTCCCGGTCGTGGTCGTGAGGCGCTGAAGGCATGGCGCCGTTGCAACCACGGCTCAAAGTCGGGTTCGACGGGCGTGCATGCCGATAGAGTTGGCCTTCAACTCCTCGGTCTGGGTGCGCCAGGGCGACGAATGGAAATGTGCCCTGCGCACGGAGTCGCTTGCGGCGGGATCACATCGCTAAGAAGGGGCCCGTTTTCGGTGCCGAGGAAGTATCGGTTTGAGTGGCCACGCCCTCACTGCCCGGGTCCTGGTTGGCTGTGCCGTTCCCAAAACGATGCCAACCGTGTAGCTTCCTCCCGCAGGGCCAGCCAACGGCCCATCGGAGGAGACACTGCAATGGCGTACATCGACCGCGATGGCGTAAAGCTCTACTACGAAGTCGCAGGCAGCGGCCCGGTTGTCCTGCTTAGCCACGGCTATAGCGCATCGACGCGGATGTGGCAGGGCCAGATCGCACCCTTGAAGGATGCCTACACGGTCGTCACGTGGGATATGCGAGGCCATGCTCAGAGTGACAGCCCGGATGATCCGTCGCGTTACTCTGAAGAAGCCACCGTCGACGACATGGCGGCAATCCTGGGCGAAGTCGGGGCCGAACGTGCCGTCATCGGCGGCCTTTCTCTTGGTGGCTACATGTCGCTCGCGTTCTACGCGCGGCGGCCCGAACTGGTGAGGGCTCTGATGCTCTTCGATTGCGGTCCAGGATATCGGAATCCCAAGGGCCGTGAAGCGTGGAACGAAACCGCCACTCGACGCGCCGAAGTGTTCGAAGAGAAGGGCCTGGAATCGCTGGGCGGCAGCGCCGAGGTGCGCGTAAGCGCCCACCGTTCCGCGCAGGGCCTCGCCAATGCCGCGCGCGGAATGCTTGCCCAATTCGATTCGCGCGTGATGGACGTGCTGGACAAGATTGACGTGCCGACCCTCGTGCTCGTGGGCTCAGAAGACAAGCCGTTCCTCGGTGCGACCGACTACATGGCTTCCCACATCCCGGGGGCGCAGCGAGTCGTGATTGAAGGCGCCGGGCATGCTTCGAACATCGACAAGCCGGCTGCGTTCAACGAGGCAGTGCTCGCATTCCTCAACAGCCTGCCCGCGTAACCACGTCCGCCGCACCAGCACGGGTGTTGGGCGCTACGTTTCCTTCGCACCCCAGCGGTCCCAGTACGTCACCGCCTCGACGGGCAGCCGCGGCCCCGCGCCGAAGTGCCCCATTGGCCAGCCGACCGGGATCAGCGCCGCAGTGTGCGCATTCTCGGGGATGCCAAGCAATTCGCGCACGGCGCCCTCGTCCTGGCGGTGGAGCGTCGTCATTGCCGTGCCCAGCCCGAGCGCACGGGCGGCGAGCATCAGGTTCTGGATCGCGGGATAGATGCTCGAGCCGCTCGCGATGCCTGTATTGATGGCAAGCAGAAACCCGCACGGGATGATGATCACGGGCACTTCATGCAAATGGTCGGCGAGGTATTGCCCCGCGGCCAGCGTGCGGTCGTGCGAGCGCAACGCTTCAGGCGATTCCCCCGGCCGCTGCCGATTGCGATCCATCTCCGTGTACTTCGACCACTGCGCCGCGTAAATATCCGCCAGCGCCTGTTTCGTCTCGGGCGCTTCGATGACGAGGAAGCGCCAGGGCTGGACATTTCCACCGTTCGGCGCGCGTGTTGCCGCCCACAGGATCTTTTTGATGTACTCGCGCGGCACCGGGTCCGTCTTGAGGCGCCGCATCGCCCGTTGTGTGCCTATCGCCTCGAAGATATCGGGCTCAACCACGTTCGGTTCGGCCATAGCGCGCCTCCCATAGATGGTGCGGGAATCCTAGCGCCCGCGCCTATGGGCGACAACGGGACCGGGTGGGCCGCTTCGAGTGGGCCGTCCGGCCGGTCTTGCGAGACGAAGCGCGGGCTAGAGTAGGGGCTATTCGAAGTACGCGGTCGGCGGCGGCTGGACAGTGGGGTTACGATCACGGAGGTCGGCCTATCGTCGGCTGGCCCAAAGACCGTGGGTGACCAGACGTGAGCAACAACTACGACCCGGTGACCGAGGCCGGTATGGAGTCCTTCCCGGCAAGCGACCCGCCGTCCTTCACCGCCACGAGCGGAACGGGGAGCAGAAACCCGCGCAAGGCCATGCCCGAGGCTAGCCGCGAAATTCGAGCGCTGTTCCGTGAGGTGGACCTGGCGGCGCTTCCACCGATCGGCCACACACACCTGGCACTTCTTGACGCACAACAGTTCGTCGCAAGAGCGATGGAAGAGTGGGCCGCGCATCGGACCGACCTGGACACCAGCACCGTCCTTGGCCGGCTCTCGACGCTTCGCGCCGACTTGACCGAACACCGGCACAGCGTCGCCGCCGAGGGAAGTCTTTCGCGGTTAATCACCTTTGAAGGCCCGTGGCTGCTCTCTGAGCTCCAACACCTGTTCGACCATCACGATCGGCTCGACGCAGCCCTAGAAGGCGCGAGCGCCGAGTACGAGAGCGCCGTCGAACCGCGCGCGGCTGGTGCGCGGCTCTTTCGGCACCTGAGAGGCATCGGGGCAGCATTGGATACGCTTCTTGCGGTGGAGCACTCTCTGCTCATGGACCAATTCTGCGAGCCACCGGCCCACGATTGAGATTCGGCCATGCTGACTCTCCGTTGGCCTCATCGTGACACGATAAGTAAACGTGCAGCAGATTTCGTTGACATCGAGCGTTGACCAAGCCGTTAGGATTGTGAGCGTGGAGACAGAGCAACGGCCGCTCGTAACCGAAACGTCCGAGTGGGCTGCGCTCCGGACACACT
>DATNET010000547.1:0-2887 GCA_035606745.1 Tepidiformaceae bacterium | reverse complement strand
AAGCTGCTCCGGAATGGCGATTACGGCATTGGCCCTGGTGTTGATGCCGCTGCTGGCGTGGATGAAACGAGCGTACGCACGAACGACAGGCGATGCGGCGCTGGCGGCAGACGCCACGCAGTCCGCAACCTGCGCATACCTGGCGGCAGTCACGCTGGCGGGCCTCGCTGTGAACGCTGTCTGGCACATCACGTGGATCGACAGCGTGGCGGCGCTTGCCGCCGTTCCGGTCGTCTTGATCGAGGCGCGGCGCACCTGGCGCGGCGAAGGATGCGGCTGCGCGGCATAATTCGCAGAGGATTGCGTGAAAGGACCGTGGCCGCATATAAAGAGGTGCAATTCAGAAAGCCCTCGGGAGGCCCTCGTGCGCCGGTTCCGTCTGCCTGCAACGCTTGTCTTGTTCGCGCTGTCCTTCGCGCTTGTGATTCTGCCGCGGCCCGCGCAAGCGGCCGAAAAGCCGCACATCTTCCAGCACCCCGCCTTGAGCAAGGACCTGGTCTGCTTCGGCTACGCAGGCGACCTGTGGACCGTGCCCCGCTCTGGCGGAAAGGCAACTCGCCTCACGACTGGAGTCGGCATTGAGACGGCCCCAGTCTTCTCGCCCGACGGCAGCACCATCGCGTTCACCGCCGATTACGACGGCAACGTGGATGTGTTCACCGTTCCCGCGGCCGGCGGCGTGCCCTATCGCGTCACGTATCACCCGGCCGCCGACTTCGTTGTGGCCTGGACCCCCGACGGCAAGGACATCGTCTTCCGCTCCACGCGCGACGCAAAGAGCCGCTACACCCAGCTCTACAGCGTGCCTTCGAAGGGCGGCCCGGCAACGGTGATGCCGCTGCCGATGGCGTATCAGGGCACATTGTCCCCAGATGGAAAAGAGATCGCATACTCGCCGCTGCCGCCTGCGTTCGGATTCGATTACACGGCCTTCGTCTCGTGGGGGAACTACCGCGGTGGTCGCGCCTCCACCATCTGGATCACCACGCTGCCCGGCCTCGAATCGAGTGAGATCCCGCACGAAAATTCTTCGGATTTCAACCCGGTCTACGCCGGCGGCAAAATCTACTTCCTCTCCGGACGCAAGGGCCACACCGCCATCTTCCAATACGATTCCAGCACAAAAAAGGTAACGGAAGCGCTGGCCAACGACGGTCCCGATATCCGCTCCCTCGCCGGCGACGGCAACACGCTGGTCTACGATCAACTTGGCGAGCTGCACCTCTTCGATACCGCGAGTGGCAAGAGCCGGCTCCTGCCTGTCGAGATCGACGCCGACCTGCCCGAAGTGCGCCCGCAGATCAAGACGGTCGCCGACGAGGCGGAGCACGTGCGCATCTCCGCCACCGGAGTCCGCGCCGCCGTCGAGGCACATGGCGACATTTTCACCGTCGCGGTCAAGCACGGCCCCACGCGTGATATCACCAACACGCCCGGCGCCATGGAGCGCGAGCCCGCCTGGTCGCCCGACGGCCAGTCGATCGCCTACTTCTCTGACGAATCCGGCCTCTACAATCTTTACGTCGTCCCGCAGACCGGCAATGCCGTCGCCGGAACCGCACCTCCAAAGAAGTTCGAACTTGCGAAGGAGCCTGCGTATTACTTCGATCCCATCTGGTCGCCCGACTCGAAAAAGCTCACCTTCCACGACAATCGGCTGAACACCTGGCTCCTCGACACCACCAGCGGCAAGCTCACCGCAGTGGGCGAAAAGAATATCTACGGCGGCTTCTCGAACACTGCGTATGACGTGTCCTGGTCGCCCGATTCGAAATGGATCGCCTACACGCGTTCCATGGCGAACCACTTGCACGCCATCTTCCTCTATGAAGTCGAGACCGGAAAATCCACGCAGATCACCAGCGAAATGGCCGAGTCCACCAACCCCGCCTTCGATCGCGAAGGAAAATATCTCTACTTCATCGCCAGCACCAATGCGGGCGCGACGTCCGACGGCCTCGACATGACCAGCGACCTCTACCAGGTCACGTCAAACATTTACGCCCTCACCCTCGCAGCGGCCACGCCCTCACCCATCGCGCCAGAACTCGAAGACGAAAAACCTCTCGCCGACGAAGCCAGGAAGCCCGACGGCACCGAGCCGAAAGAAAGCGCGACAGGCGACGAGAAGGCGCACGGCGCCAAGCCGGCGGTTAAACCCGTCAAGGTCGATCTTGACAGCATCGAATCGCGCACCATCGCGCTGCCGCTTCCTACCGCTGTATACGAAGGCGTGTGGACCGGTTTGAAAGGCTCCGTCTACTTCCTCGAACGCCCCGCATCCGGTCGTTTTGCCGACCGCGGCGCGACACTCAGTCGCTGGACGCAGGAGGACCGCAAGACAGAGAAGCTCGCCGAAAATGTCGAGAGCTTCGAGCTCTCCGCCAACGGCGAAAAGATGCTGCTGGCCCTCGGCCATCCCGCACCCGAAGGCGGCATGCCGGGCGGCGGCGGCCATCCATCGTGGGTCATCGTTCCCGCCAACGCGCCGGTAAAGCCGGGCGATGGCGCGCTCTCGTTCGCCGATCTCAAGCTGAAGACCGACCCCCACGCCGAGTGGGCCCAGATGTATCACGAGGTCTGGCGCATCGAGCGAGCCTATTTCTACGACCCCAATTTCCATGGCACCAACACTGTGGAAGACGAGAAGCGGTTCGAGCCATATGTGCAGTCCATCGCCTCGCGCGCGGACCTCAACTACATCTTCCAGGAGATGCTCGGCGCATTCTCCGTTGGCCACCTGCGCGGCAACGGCGGCGCCATTCCCGAAGCGAAGCACGTTCCCGGCGGACTCCTCGGCGTCGACTACAAAATCGAGGGCAACCGCTACTGCATCGCCAAAATTTATAGCGGCGGCGAGTTCAACCCGCGCGAGAAAGCACCGCTC
>DATNET010000520.1:0-4837 GCA_035606745.1 Tepidiformaceae bacterium | reverse complement strand
TTCGCTTCGCCATCAAAGCCGATACCTCTGCAGCAATCGTCCGCGACCCCCTCGGCCGCAAGGTCCTCGCTCGCTACCTCCGTGTCCGCGAAACCGGAGATGTCGTCCTCGAAGCGGCACAGGCGAACGGCACCTGGCACGTCAAGCCCGCCGAACGCAACCCGCTTTTCAGCGACACCGCCGGCGTTGGCGACCTCCTCCGAGACGCCATCGAAGCGACCGGCGCAAAGCGTGTAATCATCGGTGTAGGCGGCAGCGCAACCACCGATGGCGGCGCCGGCATGGCCCAGGCCCTCGGTGCACGCTTCACGGATATGGCTGGCAACGCGCTCCCACCGGGCGGTGCACCGCTCGCCGACCTTGCCCGCATCGATTGGCAGCCGCCAGCTTTCCTCGCGGGCGTGACCGTCGATATCGCCACCGATGTCACGAACCCGCTCATCGGCCCGAACGGCGCCGCCACCGTTTACGGCCCCCAAAAAGGCGCCACACCTTCCGACGTCGATGTGCTTGAAGCGGCGCTCGTGCGCTACGCCGCGGTCGTGCGCCGGCAGCTTGGCGTCGAAATCGCCAGCCTCCCGGGCGGCGGTGCCGCCGGTGGCCTGGCGGCCGGGCTGGTCGCGTTCCTCGGCGCAAAGATCGGCAGCGGCTTCGACCTCGTCGCCGATGCCGTGCATCTCCACACGCGACTGGCCGCCGCCGACCTCGTCATCACGGGCGAGGGCAGTTTCGATAGCCAGTCGTTAGAGGGCAAAGTCACAGGCCGGGTCATCGAAATGACCCGTGCAATGGACAAACGTGTGGTCGTCCTTGCTGGCCGCGCGGACGCTTCGGGTGTCGAAGTCAACACTATTACCGCGCTCGAACCCAACGCCGAAACGGCAATGACCAACGCCGCCGCGCTCCTGGCCAATCTCGCGGCACTCGTGGATTAGCCCGCCCGCCGCCCCAACGCGCGTTCGCAGCGGTAGACTGAGTCCACCACTCCCGGAGGCACCGCATGCCCGCACTCGACGGCGTCAAAGTCCTGGACCTTACCCAATACGAAGCTGGCACGAGCTGCTCCCAGTACCTCGCCTGGTTCGGGGCAGACGTCGTCAAGGTCGAACGCCCCGGCGTCGGCGACCCCGGCCGCATGACCGAAGGCGGCAATCGCGATTCGCTTTACTTCCTCAGCTTTAACCACAACAAGCAGAGCGTCGCCATCGACATCGCCACGCCTGAAGGCCGTGACCTCTTCCTGCGTCTCCTCCCCGGATTCGACATCGTCACGGAAAACTTCTCGCTCGGCGTGATGGAAAAGCTTGGCCTCGGCTACGACGTGCTCAGCAGCGTCCATCCCGGCATCATCTACGGCACGATTAAAGGCTTCGGCACGTACGGCCCAATGAGCGGCTACAAATGCTTCGATTGGGTCGCCCAGGCCACCGGTGGCTCGTTCAGCGTCACCGGCGAAGCCGACGGCCCGCCCGTGAAGCCCGCCGCGACCGTTGCCGATACCGGCTCCGGAATGCATCTGGCGATGGGCATTCTTGCCGCCTATATCCAGCGTGAGCGCACAGGCCGCGGCCAGATGGTCGAGATCGCCATGCAAGAGACGGTCACGAACTTCATGCGCATGCCCATGTCCACGCGCGAGCGCATCGCCGAAGGTCCGGTGCCACGCCGCGGCCACCGCTCCAGCGGCATGCCCGCCACCGGCCTCTACCCCTGCGCCCCCGGCGGGCCGAACGACTACATCTATATGCACATCGTGACCCAGCGGATGTGGGACGCGCTCACCATTGGCATCGGCAAGCCCGAAATGCAGGCCGACGAGCGCTTCACGACCGTCTATGCCCGTGCCGCCAACTGGGACGCCATCCAGCAGGCCGTGTCCGAATGGACCATGCAGCGGACGAAGTGGGAAGCGATGCACGAGCTCGCCGCCGCCGGCGTGCCGGTCGGCGCTGTCTACGACACCGTCGACGTGCTCAACGACCCGCACCTCCAGGCTCGCAACCAGATCCGCACCGTGCACCATCCCATCCGCGGCGACATCGAAATGCTCGCGCCGCCCATCCACATGAGCGATTCCGATGTGGAGATGGTGGCCGCGCCGCTGCTCGGCCAGCACACTGCCGCCGTCCTGGCCGCGAGGCTGGGGCTCTCCTCCGCGGATATCCAGGCGCTTGCAGCTCGCGGCGTTATCGGCATCGCGGCACCTCTCGAACAGCCTGCGGCGGTGCAAGCCTGAGCCGCTCGCACCGTTCGAAGGCGCCGGCCCCGTCAAGCCAGCCGGAGACGGCTCAGGCTCGGGAGCAAAACGCAGCAGATTCAAACGGCTTTCCTCGGTGGCTCGCCCTCGGGGCGGGACTCCTCGCCCTCGGCACGGCCGTCAATGTCGAACTCGTGCGCATGATGAAGTCGAACGCGCTCGACCCCGCCACGGACCGCCTGCCCGACCCGCTGGACATCGAAATTGTCGACATCGCGGAGGCGCGCATCACCCTCCGTAAAGGCAAGCGCCGCGTGCGCAACAACCCCGCGGAGCCCGGCCAGTGGGGCATCGAAGGTGCGCGCGGCTACGGCTGGGTGGGTGCCGTCATCGAGACCGATGGCGCCTCCGTCACCCGCGAATATCGCGCCGTGGAAGGCAGCGTCCTGCCCGGCGATTTCGTCCGGCTCGATACGTTCGCCTACCCGCACGACCCCAAAGTCGCGCTTGGCCTCGATTTCGAAGACGTGCACTTCGATTCTCCGCTCGGCGAGATGCCAGCCTGGCTGACGCAACCACCACCCGAGCGGCGAGGGGCCACCTGGGCCATCCTCACGCACGGCAAAGGCGCGAACCGTCGCGAGTCGCTGCGCATCCTCCCCACGCTCATCGAATGCGGCATGCCCTGTCTCTCTATCACCTATCGCAACGACGAGGGCTGCCCGGCCGATCCCCAGGGCACCTATAGCTATGGCCATCGCGAATGGGAAGATCTCGAAGGTGCCGTCCGCTACGCCATAGACCACGGCGCTGCAGGAGTCGTGCTCGTCGGCTACAGCATGGGCGGCGCGATCACGGTCAGCTTTATGGCGCATTCGCCGCTCGCCGCGCATGTCCGCGGCCTCATCCTCGATGCCCCGATGCTCGACCTCGAAGAGACAATCGGCTACGGCGCCGAACGTCTTCACATCCCACGCCAGGCGCTGCTCCTCTCCAACCGCGTCGTGGGCCGTTGGTACGGGCTCGAATGGGCCGAAGTTTCCTACCTCGCTCGCGCCTCGACGCTCAACCGCCCCGTGCTTCTCTTTCACGGCGACGCCGACCACACGGTGCCCAAGCAGACCAGCGACGCACTCGCGGCCGCGCTCACCGGCTCAGCCGCCGGCGATGTCACCTACATCGAAGTCCCGCTCGCCGGGCACGTCCGCGCCTGGAACGTCGACCAGCCCCGCTACGAAGCAGCCGTCCGAGACTTCGTGCGCCGCCTCGACTAACTTGGCCTCACACCCTCGCCGAGCGACTCAAACGCGTCGATGAGCCACTCCGGCAGTGCGTCGAAATCGTCCGCAATCACCACCTTCCCGGCATCTTCACCGCCTCGCCGGTGAACCGCAACGGGCGGCCCAGCGGGGAGCAGGCGTGCGACCGGCGTACCGCCCTCGGTGACCAGAACCTCGTCGCCTCGGCGCACGCTTCGCAACGCCTCTTTCCATTCGGCTTCGTGGCCGTCGATGCTCACCGTGACCACCATCGTCGTTCCTCACCTGGCCAGCTGGCTCGCGGTGCCATCGAATTATAACCAAGCCGCCGGCCGGCCCACCCACTCGCTTCGCGTTCGCGCGCCGTTAGCGTAAGATTCGCACCATCGTTTAGGGGCAGGCTAAGGAATTGTCCGCACCTCTCCCGCGCTCCCACTCCACCCGCGAAAGGTCGGTGCTTCTATGTCCGTCGAACCGCAGACCCTCTCCATCCGTGATTGTGCTTTCCAGGTTCCCGTTTATCGCAAGGGCGCCGGCCAGCCGCTGCTCTGGCTCCACGCCGCCGGCGGGATGAACAAGGGCTGGACCCCGGAACTCGAAGCGCTCTCCCAGCACTACGACGTCATTGCCCCCACCCACCCGGGCTGGGACGATTCGCCCGGCCTCGACCAGATCGACGACATCCACGACCTCGTCTTCTACTACCAGGACTTCATCGACGCGATTGGCCTGAAGAGCTTCTTCCTCGCCGGCCACAGCATCGGCGGCCTGTTCGCAGCGGAACTCGCGGCCGCGCGGCCGGACCTCGTCAAGAAGCTCGTCCTCACCTGCCCCGTCGGCCTGTGGATGGACGAAACGCCCGTCACCGACCTCTTCATCCTCATGCCCCACGAACTGCCCGGCGTGATCTTTGGCGACCTCTCGAACCCCGTCATCCCGCAACTCTTCGCGCCGCCCGCCGACCAGGATGAATTGGCCCAGGCGATGTACCTCCAGCTCACGAACTTCTCCGCGACCGGCAAGTTCATCTGGCCCATCCCGGACAAGGGCCTGAAAAAGCGGTTGCACCGGATCAAGGCCCCGACGCTCATCCTCTGGGGCGACCAGGACAAGCTCACCCCTCCGGCATACGGCCCGCTGTTCCAGTCCAAGATCGCGAATTCGCAGCTCGAGACGATCAAGGGCGCAGGTCACATGCTTCCGCTCGAAAACACTCCGGAATGGGCTCGCGAAGTGGAATCGTTCCTCGGCTAACACCCGCGAGGCCCGCAGCGGTTTAGAGGTTAGCGGTCCCAGAACGGCTGGACCGCGCCCCGCCGCGCAAGTTCGCCCCGGATGTCGAGCATGGCCGTGTACGTCGGCACAATGAAGATGTCCGCGC
>DATNET010000516.1:0-3330 GCA_035606745.1 Tepidiformaceae bacterium | reverse complement strand
TGTCGCCGCCGCCTGGAGATTTCGCCGCGAGTACACCATCTCGCCCAGCCTCGCCGCGCCCATCGCCGCGCACGTGAGCAGGCGCGTCAGCACGCGCGCGCCAGCAGCAACTCGATCGAGACGCCTGGGCCGAACGCGGCGATGACCGCATGGCCCCGCGGCCGCTCCGAAAGGTAGCGCCCGAGCACATCGAATATCGCTGCGGAGGAGGTGTTGCCGTTCGCCGCCAGGGAATCCCACGACCAGCGCGTCTGCTCCGCCCTCAGCTCAAGCCTCTGCTCGACCTTCGCGAGAATGCGCGCGCCACCCGGGTGGATCAGCCAGCCGCCGACATCTGCGCACGTCATGCCGTTGCGGCCGAGAAGCCGCGCAACCGCCGGGCCAATGGCCTCCGCCAGGACATCCCCAAGCCGCCGGTCGAGTGACGGGTAGAAGCCTGCGTCCGTCAGGTCGAATCCCAGCAGGTGCGCAGAATCCGGGATCAGCGTGGAGGAAGCATCGCGCAGTTCCACGCCGGCGCCGGGCCCTGATTCGATCAGTGCCGCCCCGGCGCCGTCGCCGAAGATCAGGGCCGAGGTGAGGTTGCCTTCGTTGCCGCCCGGGTGGAACGCCAGCGAACAGAGTTCGACGGCAGCCGTGAGCGCGCTAAGCCCGGGATGGCTGCGGACGAAATCGGCCGCCCTGGCTATCGCCACGACGCCGCCCGCGCAGCCCGATTCGGTGATCGGCAGGCGCGTGGCGGACGCCGGCAGCCCCAGGTCGGTCGCCAGCTGTACTCCCAACCCCGGGATGCTGTAACCGGTGCACGAGGACGTCACAAGGCACCCGACATCTCCACAATCCGAGTCCCCGTTGCGGTCGAACAGCTTCTGCGCGGCCTCGGCGAGGAGCACCGGCGCGTGCGCCTGGTAGGCGGCGTTGCGCGGGCCAATCGACCCCATCTCCAGGATGTCCGCCAGCCGCACCGCCATCGCCCGCGACACGATGTGACTCCCGCTCGCCAGCGCGTTGATCCGCCGCCGCTCTCCCGGAGCCAGGCACCCGAGGACCCGTGCGGCCTCCTCCTGGGAGATGCGCATCTCGGGGTGAGCACTTGCAGCACGAGTCAGACGGACGATCTCCAAAGGCACCTCTCAGCAGATACGCGCGCGGTAGCCAGCACGGCTAGGTTTGATACGGACACGTACCGCATCATGGATGTCTCCACGGGCGGCCTCTTGCTGGCCATTCCTACCAGCTTACGCGCTCTTGAAGTGTTCCCGTGCTAGCCGCGCCACCCTCTATATGGCACGCTCTCTGCATGGGTGAAGAGACGGTTATCAGCTTCGATGACCACGGGCTTATCCCCGCCGTCGTGCAGGACGCCGATACGAACGAGGTCCTCGTCCTCGCATGGATGAACCGTGAGTCCATCGCCCACACGTATAAGACCGGCCATGTCACGTTTTGGAGCCGCACGCGCGATGAACTCTGGGAAAAAGGCGCGACCAGTGGCAACTGGCTCAACTTCGTCAGCCTCTACAAGAACTGCGAAGCCAACTCGCTCCTCGTGAAGGCGCGCCCGGCCGGGCCGACCTGCCATACCGGCCACGATTCCTGCTACTACCGCGAAGTCGACCCGGTGGAAGACCTGGTAAGCGAATGACGGAGACGAATCCGCCAGCGCTGGCCTCTCATGCGTTCGGGGTGCAACAGGCGTGAACAAACCGGACTACACGAGCCTCGAACTGCCCGGCCCACCCGCTGATCGCCCGTACGTGCTGCTCAACATGGTCACCTCCGCGGACGGCAAGGCCGTCATCGATGGCACCGAAAAGGGCATCGGCTCCAGGACCGACCAGCGCCTCATGCGCGAACTCCGCGTCAATGCCGATGCCGTGCTTGCTGGTTCCGGCACCCTCCGCGCCAGCGGCGTCTCCGCGCGCCTGGACGATGCCGCGCTGGAGCAGCTTCGCGTCTCGCGCGGGAAGCGCCCGTCGCCGTTCTCGGCGGTCATCAGCCGCTTGGGGAATCTTCCACTCGAGCGCGCTTTCTTCACGGCGCCCGACATCGACGGCATTGTGTACCTCTCCACGTCCGCGCCCGCCGCGGCTCGGGCAGCCGTCGTCGCGACCGGGCGAACAGTGGTCGATGTCGAAGCCGGGGACGAGCTGCGCGCGGCCCTTCGCCACATGCGCCGCGAACTCGATGCCCGCGTCCTGCTCTGCGAAGGCGGCCCCGACGTCAACGCGCAACTCTTTGCGCTGGGCTTCATCGACGAATTCTTCCTAACGCTCGGCCCCGTGATCGTTGGTGGCCGTGATTCCATTACCGCCGTCGAGGGACCGGCCCCGTTCCCACTCGACCAGGTGAAACGTCTCGAACTGCTCTCCGCGGTTCCCAACGCCGAGACGAGCGAGATCTACCTGCGCTACCGCGTCCACTATCCGGCCTGACCGCCGGCGAACCGCTGCGTACATCACCGTCGCGGTGATAGAGTCGCGCTGACGATGCACGAGCATCGGCCGCGCCTGCCTCAAGATGGCGAAACGCAGGCCGCAATTGCGCGCGCCCGGAGGATGTTTGATGACCGAGACAGCGATTCCCGTCGGGCTCGTCGGTGCCGGCCCATGGGCGAAGATGGTCCATGCGCCCACCATCGCCGCTGGTCCCGAGACACGGCTGGCTGGTGTCTGGGCGCGCCGGCCCGAGGCTGCACTCGAACTGGCGGCCCGCCACGGCGTCCCGGCCTTCGAAGAGTACGACGACCTCCTCGTCGCCTGTGAAGCGGTGGCGTTCGCCGTAGCGCCGGATGCTCAGCCTGGCCTGGCTATTCGTGCCGCACAGGCGGGCAAAGCGCTGCTCCTGGAAAAGCCCATCGCCGCCGACCTCGCGGGTGCGCAGCGCCTGACCGACGCCGTCATGGCAGCGGGCGTGCCTTCCATGCTGATGCTCAGCTACCGCTTCAACGATGCTGTCCAGGAGTTCGTCGAACGCGCGCGTTCCTTCGAAGCGCTCGGGGGCCGCGCAACGTTCATCTCCGGCGGCCTGCTGGCTGGCCCGTTCGCTTTTGGCTGGCGGCTCGAACGCGGGGGACTGCTGGACCTTGGCCCTCACGCGATCGACTTCGTCTCTGCCGCCCTAGGCCCGGTGACGCGCGTGCTCGCACACGGCGACCCATTGACCTACAGCGGGCTGCTCCTCGATCACGCCTCCGGCGCGGTCAGCGAAGTCTCCCTTTGCGGCACAGTCGGCCTCCAGCAGGCGAAAGTTGGCATCGAGGTCTATGGGCGCGAAGGCACGATTGCCATCGACTGCATGGCCGGGATGGGCGCCGAGGTCTTCGCCAAC
>DATNET010000360.1:0-2910 GCA_035606745.1 Tepidiformaceae bacterium | reverse complement strand
CCGGAGTGGGAGACGTCATGCTGCCGCCCCTTCGCCAATTTGCGATTCCACGATCTCGGCGTAGGTGGGGCACGTCGCGAGGAGCTGTTCATGGGTGCCCAACCCGACCGTCTCGCCGTCTTCGAGTACGAGGATCTGGTGGGCGTGCATGATCGTCGAGAACCGCTGCGCCACGATCACCACTGCCGCGTCCCGCGTGTACGGGCCCAATGCCGCGCGCAGCCGCGCATCCGTTGCCAGGTCGAGGGCCGAGAACGAGTCGTCGAACAGGTACACCTCGGGCTTGCGCACGAGTGCCCGGGCCATGGCGAGCCGCTGCCGCTGACCGCCCGAAACGTTGACGCCACCCTGGGAGATCTCCGCGTCTATCCCGCCGGGCATCGCCTGGACGAAGTCAGCCGCCTGCGCCACTTCGAGCGCTGCCCAGATTTCGTCGTCTGTAGCATCCGGCTTGCCGTAGCGCAGGTTACTCGCCACGGTGCCCTCAAAAAGATACGGCTTCTGCGGAACGACGCCGATTCGGTGCCAGAGCACGTCGGGGTCGAGTTCGCGCACGTCCACGCCATCGAACAGCACGGCGCCGGACGTGGCGTCGAATAGGCGCGCCGCGAGGTTGACCAGGCTCGTCTTTCCCGAGCCGGTGCTTCCGATGATCGCGGTCGTCTGACCGGGCAGCGCGGTAAACGATACGCCGTCGAGGACGCTGTGCTCGGCGCCCGGATAACGGAATCCGACCTCACGCAACTCCAGCGTGCCGCTTCGGGTCAGCTCAGTAATCGGCGACGCGGCGGGCGCGACCGAGGTGTGCGTATCCAGCACCTCCTGGATACGTTCCGCCGAGACGGCGGCACGCGGCGCCATCATCGCCACCATCGTCGCCATCATGACCGCCATCATGATCAGCGAGAGGTACGTGAGGAACGCCACCAGCGAGCCAATCGACATGTCACCGTTGCCAATCCGGTGTCCGCCGAACCAGATCACGGCCATGCTCGAGCCGTTCACCACGAGCATCATCGTGGGGAACATCAGCGCCATGAGCCGCCCGGCTTTGAGCGAGGTGTCGGTGAGCTCTTCGTTGACCTTGTTGAAGCGCTCTGTTTCGACGGGCTCCCGCACGAAGGCGCGCACCACGCGCATGCCGACAATCTGCCCGCGCAGGACGCCGTTGATCCCATCGAGGCGGTCCTGCATGAGCCGGAACAGCGGCACCATCTGCGAAATAATGGCGCCGAGGATGGCGACCAGCAGGGGTAGGCTGACGGCGAGCAGCCAGGACATGCCGAGGTCCTGCCGCATCGCCATGAAGACGCCGAACACGATCGTCATCGGCGCGGCCACCACCATCGTGCAGATCATCAGCACGAGCATCTGGACCTGCTGCACATCGTTGGTGATGCGGGTGATCAGCGAAGGCGCACCGAGGAGGTTGACTTCCCGGGCCGAGAAGTCCGTCACGCGGTGAAACAGCGCGGCTCGCACGTCCCGGCCGAAGCCCATGGCGGCCTTGGCCCCGCAGTACACGGCCGCGACCGAGAAGACACCCTGTACGGCGGAAATCGCGAGCATGGCCGCGCCCACCCGCCAGATGTATCCCGTATCGCCCTGGATAATGCCTTTGTCGATGATGTCGGCGTTGAGCGACGGCAGGAGCAACGACGCGGTTGCCTGGATCGCCTGGAAAACCAGCACCCCGAGGAGCCAGCGGTGATATCGCCGAAGGTAGGTCCGGAGCAGTGTCAACATCGAGGTTTGTCCTCCTGCTCGCAGTCGGCGGTGCTCGCCCGGATGCCGTCGAGCAGCAGTTTCACAATCTCGCGCGGCGTCAGCGGTGCGCTGGCCCAGAGCACCGGGTGGCTCACGGCCAGCGTGAGCGCGCGCAACTCCCGGGCGGCCGTCGCGGGGTCCGTCCGCAGGCGGCAGGGCTGCATTGCGAAAATGTCAGCGAGGGCAGCGAAGTCCCGCGGCGGCGTCGGTCGCTCACCAGGCTCGCCGACGGTGGAAACGAGCCGCCAGATATCGGCGAAACGCCGCTGCATGACATCGACCGCAGCTTCGAGTTGATCTTCGAATGGCAGCGAACGGTCGATGGCGTCCAGCGCACGCTCTGTCGGCTCCGGGTCGAATGCTGCGCGCAAGGCCGCCTGCACGACGGCTTCCTTGTCCGGGAAGACGCCGAAGATGGTGCCCTCGGCGATGCCGGCGGCGTCCGCGATCTCCCGCGTCGAGACGTTGGCGCCCCGTTCGAGGAGCAGCGGCAATGTCGCGGCGATGATCGCCTGTCGTCTTTGTTCGGCTGGAAGAGCCGGCGCGCGCGTAGTCACCCGGACAGGATACACGATTACCTGGCACGAGTGAGTACTCACTCAGAAGAAATTTTTGCGGGAGGGGGACGCCAAGGACGCCAAGCGGCGCAAAGAACGCCAAGATTTCGGATAGGGACACGGGGACGGGACGCCGAGGACGCCGAGAGACACAAAGAACGCGGAGATTTCAGATGGCAGGAGTGAAACGCAGCTGCTCCACATCCGCCTTCTATCGGCGCCTTGGCGCTCTTTGCGTCCTTGGCGTCCCGTCCCCCGCCTACGCAGGTGCCCCGGCGAAGATTCGACCCATGTTCTCTTCGGAAAAGAATTCCGGGATGGAGACGGTGCCGGCCAGGATGCCGAAGAATTGGTTGGCCTGCGCCTGGTCGTGCCCGAGGGCACCAAGGAGCTGCTGCATGTGGGGCGGCGGCGGTTCGTTGGCGGCCAGCTGACAGGTGAAGTCGAATATCGGGCCGGCCGCCGAATCCCGCGTTGCCTCGTAACGGGCGAAGGCTGCGTCCATGGGCGTGCGGCCAGCGAGACCATCGTCTATGGCTTCGGCCAGCACGTCGGCGTCGCGGAAGGCATCGGAAATGCCCTGGGC
>DATNET010000491.1:0-3713 GCA_035606745.1 Tepidiformaceae bacterium | reverse complement strand
GTTCTCGGCCGTGTCCTGGCTTGCGAGGCCGATGACCATCGACGCCGTGATCAGCCCGAACACCACCCGCCCGCTGCCCAATGGCCCACCGCGCAGTGCGTGTTCGTTCCAATGGCTCTGCGCGGTGTTGTCGACCGCTTTGGCCAGGTAGTTGTTTTCAACCTCATCAATCGTCGCCCCGCGGGCATGGCGCAGTTTGCGCCCGACCGGGAAGTCCTCGAAGTAGTTGTCGCTTCCGGTGAGCGAGGCGAGCTGGCCCGGCGCTGGCTCAGGCATTCTCAAGCAGCCGGTCGCTGATGATGCGTAGCTGGATCTCGGAGGTGCCTTCGAAGATCTTGGTGAGGCGCGCATCCCGCCAGTAGCGTTCGATCGGGAGGTCGGTCGTGTAGCCGTAGCCGCCGTGGATCTGGAGCGCTTCGCTGGTCACGCGCTCGGCCATTTCGCTGGCGAACCACTTTGCCATGCCCGCTTCCTTGTCGCAGCGGCGGCGGCTATCGAGCTCTTCGGCGACGAAGTACATGAGCTGGCGCGCGGCCTCAATTTCGGCCGCCATCGTCGCGATCTTGAAGCGGATCGCCTGGAAGTCGCCGATCGGCCGCCCAAACTGCACGCGCTGCTTGGCGTAGCTGATCGAGTCCTCCATTGCGCCGCGCGCGAGGCCGACTGCCCTCGCAGCAGTGTGTGCGCGCGCCACTTCCAGGCCGGAAACGGCGCCGTAAAAGCCACCCCGGCCACTCCCTCCTCCGCCGCCGAGCCGGATCGCTTTCGTGCCGTCGAAGTGGAGCTCCCACGTCTTCCAGCCGTGGTAGCCGATCTTGTTCACCGGCGTCCCGGTGCAGTTCGGCGGCAGTGTGCCGCGCTCTTTTTCGATGAAGAACGTGCCGATGCCGCGGTGGCGATGGGCGACATCGGTGACGGGCTCGGTGCGCGCGAGCACGGTCATGTAGTCCGAGCCATCGGCGAACGTGCACCACATCTTTGTGCCGGTAAGGAGGTAGTCGTTCGGTCCGCCGCTAGGGTCGAGCTCGGCCTTGCAGGAGACGTTGCCGAGGTCGGAGCCGGCGTCCGGCTCGGAAAGCGCTGCGGCGCCGAGGAACTCGCCGCGGGCCATGCGCGCAAGGTAGGTGCGGCGCTGTTCGTCCGTGAACGCATCCGCTGCGAAGAAGCCGTTGCCCCGGGCGATGATACTGGCGACGCTCATCCAACCGCGGGCCAACTCTTCGGTGACGAGCACGTACTCGAACACCCCCAGGCCAAGGCCGCCGTACTCTTCCGGGATGCGGATGCCGAAGTAGCCAAGCTGACCCATCTGATCGCGCAGGCTCATTGGGATGTCGCCTTTGATCTTGTCGAGCTCGTTGGCGACCGGCAGCACCTCCTTCATCGAAAACTCGCGGGCGCTCGACTGGATCATCCGCCGCGTCTCGGTCATGTAGGTCATTGGGCTTCCTTCCTGATGGCGACAAGGTTCGTACGCCGGTAATCGACGACCAGCTCACCACGCTGGTTCCGGGCCTCCGTGTGCCAGGTGACGATGCCCGTGTCGGGGCGGCTCGCGGACAACCGCATGTCTTCTACCACCGACTGGGCGGTGATCGTGTCGCCGGGGTATACGGGCAGGTGGAACGTGCAGCCGTTCACGCCGAGGAATGGCCCGCCGCCTTCGCTCAGGTCCTCGACCGACATGCCGACGACTGTGCAAAGGACGAGCATCGAGTTGACTACGGTGTCCGGGTGGCCATGAGCACGCGCGTACTCGACGTTCAGGTGCAGCGGGTTCCAGTTGCAGGTTGCGGTGGAGAACATCACGTTGTCCGCCTGCGTGATCGTGCGACCCCAATGATGTTTCCAGACTTGCCCCACGGCGAAGTCCTGGTACTGGTTCCCATGCTTTACGAGCGGGAAGCTTGCCGGGTCGAATGTGTCAGTCATGCACGCGCTGCAGCCTGGGCCTCCGCCAGGGCCAACGGCACGGCCACACGCGCGACAGCCCGCATGGAGCGCACATCATCCAGTTCGCGCGTCATCCCGAGCAGCTGTTGCGCAGCTTCACCACCGATCATGGGCGTCGCCAGCCCAAGGAATTTTGCGGACAGCCGGCGCCATTGCAGGTCGAGGTCCGGTTCGGGCACGGTGAGGTCGACGCGCTGCTGCAGTTGGCGGCCGTCGGTGAGGAGCATGGTGACCGTCGTCCCGCGTTGGTCCGTGGCGGAGCCTTCCACCGTGACGCGGTCACGCATCGCGATGAGCCGAGGGTCGCCGACGCGGGCATTGGTGAAGATGCCTTCATGTGCAGCCCCTTCGCACAGCGCCGCTGCCGCCGCGAAGCGCATGCTGAACTTGCCTTCGAGCCCTGTCACAGGCTGCTGGATGTTGCACATGGTGAGGTTGCCCATCGGCACGGAAAGCTGGATGGAGTCTACTGCGCCTGGGCCAAGATCGTTTTGCGCCCGGAGGCGGAGCACGCCCTCGATGGTCGCATGGGTGCCGTAGCAGGCAGCGTGGTACTTGAACAGCGTATCCATGATGGCGAGGTGGCCAGCGCCCGCGATGGCTGCTTCGAAATCGGGCGCGGGCGCCTGGGTGGCTGCGAACCCCTGCGCCGTTTCGAACACATCGGGGTTGCTCGTGAAGCCGCGTGCGGCGACGGCGGCGGCGAACAGCCCGTTCGCCGCCGCCTTGCCCGCCTGCAGCGGCTTGGTCATCGTCCCGAACATCGATTTCAGCCCGGCAGCCTGCGCCCCGGCCACCCCAAGGGCGTTGCGCCATTGTTCGGGCGCGAGACCCATGAGGTGGCAGCAGGCCGCGGCCGCACCAAACGCGCCGACCGTGCCGGTGGAATGGAAGCCGAGCGAGTAGTGGCCGGGCATCACCATCGCTGCGACCCGGCCCTCCATTTCGTGGCCCGCCACCAGTGCCGCGAGAAGCGCTCGCCCGCTCGCTCCGCGCTGTTCGGCCAGGGCGAGCAGCGCGGATAGGATTGGCACCGTCGGGTGGCCCATCGCGATCGCCACATCGTCGTAATCGAGTGCGTGTGCTGTCGCACCGTTCACGAGTGCGGCCTGGCTGCACGTGACGCGCAAGCCATCTCCAATAAGCGTGGCCTGGGGGTCGCCGCCTTCCCCACAGATCTGGTCACGGAGGATCAGCGCCAGCGGCTCACCTGCGCCGGCGATGGTCACGCCCAGCCAATCGAGCACACACTGCTTTGCCACCGTGACAGCCTCTGCCGGCAGGTCATCGAACGTGATCGCGCGGGAGACGTCCGCCAGGATCTGCGTCACCGGTGGTGTTTCGGTCGTCGTCATTGGACTTACTCCTTCCGCGCGCCGGGTGAGGGCGAATTGGGCGCCTCGCTTGCATCGAGGCACCGCGAGATGCGTTCGCGTGCGGAGTTCTTCGCTGAATCCGCGGCGCTGCCGTGGGCTCGATCATACAAGTTGTTCCGAGCCACGACGCGCGCATTCCTCGTCCCGAAAAGGGACGAACCGACGCCTCGCGTTCGGGGCCGCGAGAACGGGCGCTTCTCCGGCAGCCTTCAGGCACTGGAGCGGGCGGATTCGTACAATGGCCGTCATGCCGTTCTTCGAATCCTCGTTACGGCTCCTGGAGCGCGCCTCCAACCTCCGTGCGCGTTCGGACGAAGTCGCTCTTCGCTGGTTCGACCACTGGACGCCCGAATGCGACGCGTCGTACGCGGAACTGGGCGGCAA
>DATNET010000479.1:0-2103 GCA_035606745.1 Tepidiformaceae bacterium | reverse complement strand
CGAGCCCAGTCGTGGAGCGCCTCCTCCAGATCGCAGGTGTTCTCCGCCCGCGCGAAGACGCTGCCGACGTGCCGCTCCGACCCTACTCCTCCGGGCGTGAAGAACACGACCTCCAGTCCTGCCGCCTGCGCCGAGGCGACACCGCGGGGCGAGTCCTCGACGGCGAGGCAGCGATCCGGTGGCAGACCGGTCCGCTCGATCCCCGCCAGGTAACCATCGGGGTGTGGCTTGCTCAGAGGGTAGTCCTCGCGGACGACGTGGAACTCGAAATGTTGCAGCAAACCGGAGCGCGCATGAATGAGTTCGAAATGCTCGCGATGCGAAGAGGTCACGATCCCCATGCGGAAGTGGGGCGCCAGGCGCCCGAGCAGGTCCCCCATCCCGGGGATGGCGATCTCCTCCGTGCCCAGGAGTTGGCTATACAGCGCATCGCGCCTCGCGAAGAGCGCTCGCAGAGCATCGCCATCGAGACCCGATAGCGACAACAAACTCTGGCCGCGGCGCAGGCTGAAGTCCTCAAAATCTGCCCAGCTTGCCTCGACCCCCAGGAGCGCCAACTCGCGCCGGTTGGCTTCGAAAAACACCTTTTCCGTGTCCACGAGGACGCCGTCGTTGTCCCAGAGGATGGCGCGGTCCGGGCCCGGAGTCTTTGGAGTAGTCGGCACCCCGCCACGTTAGCGAAATTCCCCGTTCCGCGCCGCCACGGGCCAGCACTCAAACCGGCACTGCGGGCCTCGCGCTTGCGGCCATACGGCAGCCGCAGCCCCGTCCGGCGTTCGACATCTTTTCCCGGGCGGCACACAATCGCGGCAGAGGTGCCGCATGACCACAATCGATCCCGCCGATATCGTGCTGGAGCAGCCGGAAGCCTACGACTGGCCGGTGCTCGTCGATGAATTGAATGCGCTTCTGCGCCTGAAGACGACGCCGATCGGCATGAAGATGTTCGCTTCGGTCGCGGAGATGGAAGCGGTGCCGAAGATCCGGCGGCCGAACGGGACGATCTACACGACGGACCAGGTCGTCGCCCAGGCGGCCCGGCTGGGGTGGACCGTCGGGATCACGAACGAGGACCTCGTCGGGGTACAGTGCGGCGCGGTGATCGGCCTGCACCCGCGCGACGAGCGCTGGCTTTCGGGAAAGAACATGGCGGGCGTGTGGTTCGAAACACTGGAGGACTCGGCCGCCCACCAGGCGGCGATGGATACCGTGCCGTTCGGCCAATACGAAGCGATGGCGGTCTCACCGCTCGTTTCCGGGCGGTTGGACCCGCCCGACATCTGTCTCATCTACGCGACGCCCGGGCAGATGATCATCCTCATCAACGGACTGCAGTGGAGCGGCTACCGCAAGTTCGAATGGAGTGTCGTGGGGGAGTCGGCGTGCGCTGATTCGTGGGGGCGGGCGCTGGCGACCGGCGAGCCGAGCCTCGCCATCCCGTGTTTCGCGGAGCGGCGGTACGGCGGCGTCCTCGACGACGAGCTCCTGATGGCGATGCCGCCGAAATACCTCCCGCGCGCAATCGCGGGGATGAAGCGGCTCTCGGGTAACGGGCTTCGCTACCCGATCCCGCAGTACGGGATCCAATCGGATGCGCGAGCCGGGCTGGCGGTTTCGTACGGCGGCTAAGGACCGAACAGGGAGGAGAGCACCGTGGGGCCTCGCCTGAGCGGACCTGGTCGCCTACCGCGTTTTTCGAGCCTGTAGAAGGGAAGTAGCGGGTTCCCACGCGACATCGAGCCCTTTCACCTCCACTCCTCCGCAGCCCACGCTCAGCACATGGCTCCCTCGCGATTCCGCCGCAATCCCGCATCCCAAGCGCCCAACGTCGCGACGTGCGCGACACGAACGCGTCGAACGACGTGTTGGAGGCGTTGTTCGTTTTGGACGCGGCCGGCCGTCCTAAGCGGTCCTCGAATCGGCACCAGCCCGTTCAACCCGTTCAACGACGGCGTTTTTGTTTTCGCTAGCCTCTTTTGCCGCGGCGGCTGCGCTTGTGGGGCTGGGCTCTGCGATAGCGTGTCTTCGCGTCGAACTTTTCCCAGCCTTCATCGAACGCTTCGCGGGCGCCGGCACGGCCTTCGTCGAGCATGTCCTCCGCGG
>DATNET010000477.1:0-2827 GCA_035606745.1 Tepidiformaceae bacterium | reverse complement strand
TCTAGCGCGTTCGCGTCTTGTTAGAGCGGCCTGCGTGCTGCGAAACCGCCGTCAATCGTGTGCCAGTAGGCGATGTCTGGCTCGCCGAGCAGATAACAGAGGTAGACGACCGTCCCGCCGCGGTCGTGATAGAAGTCGATTAGCCCCTGTGCCGGGTCCTTCACCTCGATGGACCACTGGGACAACTGATCCAGGCACTGTTGGACGATGTCCGCGAGCCGTTGTGGGACATTTTCGCCCGAGTCTTCCACCCACGGATTCTCCGTCAGCGCACCATCGGCCGAGACGCCGCGGGCATCGACCGAGGCTGCGGCCTTGACCGCCTGCAGTTCCTGTAGCGCTGCGCGCATGCGTTCCAGCACCGGCACGACCGACGGAAGGAGGGCACGCGCTTCTTCGACCGAATATGTGCGCATGGCTAGACGAACAGGTGTAGAGGCATTTGCGTCGGGTGGACGGATGCGCCACTCTCCAGCATCGCCAGGTCTACGAGTTCGTCGTGCACGCCGGGACCGATCACCACGTTTCGGCCGACATGCATGCCCGCGGGAACGGTCACGCGTTTTCCCACGATGGTGATGCCGGCATTCACGATATCGGGGCGCTCGAAGTTCGCCACATTTTCCGTGCCTTCGCCGATCACGGCGCCCCGGCCTACGGTCACTTCCTTATCAAGGATGGAGCGATCGACGACGGCGCCCGAGCGGACGATGCAGCGGTGTTGGATGACAGAATCGCGCACCTCGGCGCCCTCCTCGATGATGACCCCGGGCGAGATAACCGAACGGGTCACCCGGCCCAGCACCTGGGCCGCGGGGGCGATGAGCGAGTTCGTCACTTCCGCGTGAGGGCCAAGCCTTGCCGGGGCGAGTATCGAGCCTGCGGTGCGCAGGCGCAGGTCCGGGTTATCGAGGTTCAGCTCCGGCCGTGGCGCAAGCAAATCCATGTGCGCGTCCCAGTAGGACTCAACCGTGCCCACATCGCGCCAGTAGTCCTGGTATTGGTAGCCAAAGACGCGGTGGGTTTCGTACATATTCGGAATGATGTTGCGGCCGAAGTCATGCTTGCTGGCGTCGCCGGCATCGGCGTCTGCCTGGAGCTGTTCGACCAGCACATCCTTATTGAAGACGTAGACGCCCATCGAAACCCAGGGCGAACGCGGCTCGGTCGGCTTCTCCTGGAAGTCGACGATGCGGCCATCGTGGTCGAGGTCGAGTACGCCGAAGCGATGCGCCTCTTCGCGCGGCACCGAGTAGACGGCGACGGTTGCATCGGCCTGCTGGCTCCGGTGGTAGGCGATCATGTTGCGATAGTTGGTGAGATAGATGTGGTCGCCGGCGAGCACCAGGATCTCGCTCGCGCGCGACTCCTCGATCACATACAGGTTCTGGTAGATGGCGTCGGCCGTGCCGGAATACCAGTCCATATCGGCCCGGCCGAGGTACGGCTGGAGCATTTGCACGGTGCCGTCGAGCGTATCGAGACCCCACGGACGCCCGGCTCCGATGTGACTAATGAGGGAACGCGGCCGGTACTGCGTGAGCACGGCCGTCTTCGTGATGCCGCTGTTCGCGACGTTGCTCAGTGCAAAATCGATGATCCGGTACTGGCCACCAAACACGACCGCGGGTTTGGCGCGCTGTTCCGAAAGGACTGACAGCCGGTCGCCCTGGCCCCCGGCGAGGATCATCGCGAGGATGTCGGTCATACTCGCCCCAAGAGCCTTCTGCCCGCGCTGACTGCCCGAGCCCGCCGTCTGCATCATCGCCGCTTTCCGCGGCTGGCGCGCAAATCAGATGCGCTCGCCGCTAAACACGGTCTATCAATGGTTGGATGTCGCGGGACGAATCCCTGCCATCCGCGCAATCGCGCGGAGCGGCCGGGCCGCCCGCACCACCAGGCTCGACTTCATGGCGCTACGGGAGGGCCTCGTCCGCATTCTACGCATGCCGCGGGAATTGCGCGCAGCGCGGTCACTGGGCGTACGAAATGGGGCTGCGCTGGGCGCGATGTGCTACACAGCAACCTTCAAGATGGCCGCATGCGAGCGCACGACCATCGCGAACGCGCAGTCACGGCAGATCACCGTTGCGTGCTCGGCAAGCCGTCCGCCACGTGGGCTGACCGGCTCGACATCGACGATGACGATCCGGGAATGGGCGCGCGTAACACGCCCGCAAAGTGGACAGGGGTCATGGATTTTCTGGCCTTGAGACATCTCCCAACCTCAAAAGCCGCCACCGCAGACAGTCTCCCACCGTGCGTTCATTGCCGACATCCGGCGCTTTGCCTACGGGGATCCCATTAGCGATTCTCAAGTGTCATCCCCGGCGGCGGCCAAGGTCGCACAGAAAAGCTTCAGAAAAGCCGCGGCACTGTGCTGGATGAACGTAGACGGGCCGCGCCTAACCTCATGGCAATGAACCGCAACTTAACCATTTTCGCTGTGACCGGGATCGCTCTCGCCGCGATTCTCGTGGCCGGCTGCGGCGGCGGGAGCAAGTCCGCGACGCCGACGAGCTCTGGCGCGACCATCGTCGGCGGGGGGCCGCATTCCCAGGCGACAACACCAACGCCAGCCGGCCCGACATCCACGCCGTCGCCAGGCTTCGCCCTCGGACCGAATCCAACGGTGACGGCGTCGGGCCTCAAGTACACCGACGAGGTAGTGGGCACTGGCGTAACGCCGACGCGGTGCGAGCAGGTCTCGGTGAACTACACGGGCACGTTCACCAACGGCAAGAAATTCGACGCGTCAGCCGATCGCGGGAGCCCGTTCACGTTCAACCTCGGCATCGGCCAGGTGATCAAGGGCTGGGACGAGGGC
>DATNET010000468.1:0-3681 GCA_035606745.1 Tepidiformaceae bacterium | reverse complement strand
CCCACACGCCAGCGCGAACAGCGCCGCTGGGAAATAGAAGTAGCGCTCCGAAACGTCGAGCGAGAGCGTTGCGTAGGGCACAACCGAGACCAGGAAGGCGAACAGCAGCGCCACCACCAGCCAGCGTCTCAGCAGCACCGCACCGGCAAGCACGCCCAGCACCACGAACGCGCCCGCGGTGCGAAGCGCCGAAGCCCATGCCGCGCTCCCGTGCACAGGGAACAGCGCGAGCTTCCAGTAGTACCAGATCTGGCCCGGTATCTGGCTGCCAAAGCGGATCGGCGCGCTGCCCTCGGGCGAAACCGTCAGAAAGCTGGTCCGGAGTAGGCCGAAGACGAGCACCACCGCGACGTAGGGCGCCAGTGCGAGGTACGTCCGGGGCTCGCGAAGCCGCCCACGCGCCGGCACGAACACGTACCATAACCCCAGCCCGGCGACCGCCACCAACGCCGTTTCGCGCATAAGCAGCCCGAGCGCGACCAGCAGTATCGACCAGGCAATGAGCCGCCACCGCACCGGCTCGGCTGGCGCGCGCTCGACGGCGATCACGAACAGCAGCCAGGCGGCCAGCCCCAGCGGCAGCGCCACGCTGTTCACCGAAGACACCCATGCAATCGAAGCGACGCCCGCCGGGTGCACCGCGAAGATCGCCGCCGCCACACCGGACGCCTGCCAGCTCCCGGTCAACTTCTCGGCCAACAACCAGACCAGCACAATCGTGACAAGGTGGATGCAAAGGTTCACGAGGTGGTAGAGCACCGCATGGCCGCCAAACAACCGCTCCATTGGCTGAAACGATACGAAGTAGAGTGGCCGCCAAAACTGCTGCGGCAGCACAAGCGTCGAGTCGTGCGCATTCGGTACCAACGACACCCTGAGATAGTGCCAAAACGACAGCGACTTCACCGAGTACAGGTAGACGTAGTCATCGGTGACAAACCCCGACCGTAGCGCTGGCACATAGACGGCCACTCCGGCGACGAGGGCTGCGACAACCGGCAGCACGGGCACGCCGCGCCGCCATCGAGGCGCCCGCTCCTCCGTGCCAGTCACCTTAGTTGGCCTCCGTTGCCCGCTCCAGGAACGGCTTGACCGCCGCCGCGAGCGCACGCTGTTCCGGCTTCTGCAGGAACGGGTCGCGGGCGAGCACCCGGCCCGCCATCGCCCGGCCCCGATAGAGCAGGTCGCGGTCGGTGAGCTTTGCCACGCGCAGCATCGTGTTCGCGCCGCTCTGGATGCGTCCCCAGGCCTCGCCTTCGCCGCGCATCGCGAGGTCCACCTCGGCGAGCTTGAAGCCGTCCGTCGTCTCGACCATCGCTTCGAGCCGCTCGCGCGCCTCCGGGCCGGGCTCCTCCTCGCTGCTAAACAGCAGGCAGTAACTCTGCTTCTCCGACCTTCCCACGCGGCCGCGGAACTGGTGCAGCTGGCTCAACCCGAAGCGCTCCGTGCCTTCGATCACGATCACGGTCGCGTTCGGCACATCGATCCCCACTTCGATGACGCTCGTCGAGACCAGCACGTCCACCTCGTGCCGCGCGAATTGGCCCATCACCTCGTCTTTCTGGCGGCCGCTCATGCGTCCGTGGAGCAGCGCAAGCCGGTAATCGCGCAGCGGCCCGGTACGGAGATGCTCGTACTCCTCTTCGGCCGACCGCACCGCGAGCGTTTCCGATTCCTCCACGAGCGGGCAGATGACGAACGCCTGCTCGCCCTCGTCCAACCGCTTGCGCAGGAAGCGATAGGCGTCGTCGCGTTCGTGTGGCTCGTACCAGCGCGTCTTGATCGGCAGACGGCCCGGGGGCATTTCGTCGATGGTCGAAACCTCGAGGTCGCCGTAGACGGTGAGCGCAAGCGTGCGCGGGATCGGCGTCGCCGTCATCACGAGCAGATGCGGGTTCATCCCCTTCTGTCGCAGCTTCACCCGCTGCATCACGCCAAATCGGTGCTGTTCGTCGATAACGGCCAGCGCCAGCCGCGGGATTTCGACGCCTTCCTCCAGCAGTGCATGCGTGCCGATGATGATATCCGCGCCGCCGTTCGCCGTATCGCCGCGGATCTGTTGCTTTTGCGCGGGCGTGAGTGAGCCGGTCAGCAGCAGCACGCGGACTGGGCGCCCCAGCGCCGGCGGGACGATGACGCCATCGAGCGCACTCAACTCCTCGCCGCCAAGCAGGCGCAACAGGGATCGGTAGTGCTGCTCGGCGAGGATTTCGGTGGGCGCCATGAGCGCCGCCTGGAAGCCTGATTGCACCGCCGCCAGCATCGCTGCGAACGCGATCACGGTCTTGCCGCTGCCAACGTCGCCCTGCAGGAGCCGCAGCATCGGGTGCTGGCCGATGAGGTCGCCCTCGATCTCTTCGAGGCAACGCGCCTGGGCACCGGTCAGGCCGAACGGGAGCGAATCGAGGAACGCCTGGCGCCGCTCGCCCAGCGCAATCGGCTGTGCCGGATCTCCCATCTGCCATTCGGCCCGGCGCATAAGGACGGCCGTCTGGAGCGCCGTGAACTCGCCCAGCGCGAGCCGTTGCCGCGCCTTTTCCGCCTGGCCATACGATTCGGGATAGTGAAACACGCGGATCGCGGCGCCGATCGGCGAAAGCCGCTCCTCGGCCGCCAGCCAGCCTGGCACCGGGTCGGCGACGCGGTCGGCCAGTGCATCGACGGCGGTCTTGATCGCCCGCCGCAACGTGCGCTGGCTCAGCCCGGCCGTCGCCGGGTAGATGGGCACCAGCCGTCCGCCGCTCATCGCGTCGCTGTCGAACGGCTCGAACTCAGGGTTTTCCATCTGGACGCGTCCGCGGAACGCCTTCACTTTCCCTGAGAGGACAAATTGCTCGCCCTCCACGAGCGTGCGCGCCACGTACGGCATGTTGAACCAGACCGCACGCAGCACGCCGCTGCCATCCGTAAATACTGCCTCTGTGCCCTGCACGCGGCGGCCGTAGCGCATCTGTTTTGCCGTGAACACGGTCGCCACCACCGTCTGCAGCGAGCCGTTCGGTTCGAGCTCCGAGATCTTGCGCGTGTCCGTGAAGTCGTTGAATCGGCGTGGGAAGAAGAAGACGGCGTCGCCGGCCGTCACCACGCCGAGCTTTTCAAGCTTCTCCGCCGCTGCCTTGCCGATCCCGGGCAGCTTTGCGACGGGCGCCGAAGGGTCGAGCTTCGCGGGCGATGCCCCGGGAGCGGCCTGGGCCTGGGCCCGTTCCTCCTCATTTGCGATGGCACTGAGAGCCACGGCTCCGGCGCCGGCGCGTGGCAACCTGGGAACCCGGGCGAGCACGCCCGGCCGAGGCGCCTCGGAGCGCGGTGGGTTCGCGGCAGCACGCGGCTGCGGTGACGCCTCCCTCTTCAGGGCCGCCACTGTGCCTTCGAGCCATGCCTTGCGCTCCTCTGGCGCGAGCGAGCGGTAGCCGCCCGACGGCAGCGCCCGCACACGCACCCCCAGCGCGCTGCCACCCGCAAGCAAGCCGTCTTCGCCCATCTGGATCAGCATCCGGTCCAGGCCGCCGATGACGAGCTGGTTGTCGCAGCCTCGCTCCAGCTCCTTTTCGAAGACTTTCTGGATGCGTGCGGCCTCTGTCCCAGCCACGGCCTATTCTCGTTCCAAGGTGGCGATGCCCAGCGCGTTCGGGCCGGTGTACACCCCGACGATCGGGCCGAGCTGCGCGAGCGCGAGGTCCG
>DATNET010000461.1:0-3915 GCA_035606745.1 Tepidiformaceae bacterium | reverse complement strand
TGCCAAGTGGGGGGTCCACGCCAAAGAGGGAAGCGCCCTGTTCCCCAAGCGCTCGCGCCAACCCTGTTCCCCGTTCCCTGTTCCCCGTTCCCTGCTCCCTGTTTTGGCAGTTCAGCAGCTTCGCGTACTCCAGCGCCAACGCGGAACGGCCCGTGCCCTCCGGCCCCGCGAACAGGATGGCGTGCGGCGGTTCGTCGCTCGCCGCCAGCGCCGCCAATTCGCGCAGGATGCCACCGTGTCCGATCAGGCCGCCTGCCTCAAGGTTTTCCACTTCGAAAGCGTACCGCATGCTCGCCCGAATTGAAGAGCCGGCCGCGCTGTGCCCCGATCGCTAGTTCGTGATGACCGCGTCTGGCGCTGGAAGATCGGCGCTGCCCGCCGCGACGTCCCCAAGGATCTTCGCCCGGGTCCCGCCCGTCACAAACTCCGGGCGGTACTGGTCCGCAATCTGATATGGCACGAACTTCACTGCGGCCAGCTTCTTCCCCCAGAACGTCGCTTCCAGGAGGTAGCCCTGGGTTTCGTCGATGGTGTGCTGCTGGTCGTAAATGAAGTTGCCCAGCGCATACGCGATGAACGAGCCGCCCCGAACCTCCACCGGCTGCACCGAATGGCCCTGGTTCCCCACGACGAGGTCCGCGCCCGCATCCACCGCCGCGCGCAAGCCTTTGATGCTCCGCGGGCTGGCGTCGTGCGTGTCTTCGAAACCGCTCTGGATTTGCACGATCACCACATCCACCTGCGTCTTCAGCTTGCGAATCGCCGCTTGCATCTGCGTTACCTGGAGCATTGAGGCGGGCTTGTAGAACGCTGGCTCCGCCGGTAGCGAGGCTTTTTCGTCGGCGTAGCTATCGTCCATCGGCGCCGTCCCCGGTTGCGAATCCGGCTTCGAAGCGTCGTTGTTTGCTTCCAGGTCCTCGGCCGCGATGTCGTCGAAGCCAAGCACGCCGAACTTCACGCCGCCCACTTCAAAGATCGCCGGCGCCAGCGCTTCGTCGAGGTTCTTGCCACCGCCCGCCGTCTTGATCCCTGCCCCGTGCAAAAGATCGAGGGTCTCCAGGAACGCCTTCGTCCCACAGGAGGATGCACCGCAATCGAAGATGTGGTTGGTCGCCACCGTCACCTCGTCGATGCCCGCAACGGTGAGCGCCGCCATCACCTGCGGCGGCGAGCTCAGCGTCGTCGCGCCCGGCACGCAGCCGATGGATGGCTGGATGTCCTGGATGCTGCCGTCGAGCGAACCCAGCGCCAGGTCGGCAGCCTTCAGGTAGGTGCCCACCGGCGTCCGCAGGGCAGCTGCCCAATCGCCCGTCGCTTCGATCGCCGTCAACGCGCACCGCGATTGCAAGATGTCGCCTGTCGCCACCACCGTGATCGGTTTCGGCAGCGATGCGGCCATCTCCTTTTGTACCGCTGGCAACGCTGCCTGCCCAGCCTTCGATACGCCCGTGACCGTCGTCCGCGCGACGAACGGCCACTGCCCGGCGTCGCCCTTCCCGCGCACGACATCCACGCCATCGATCGCGATCGCCATCATCCCCGGGCCCATCTCGTCGAGAGGGATCAGCGAGATGTACGGCCCGGCCGTGGTGTCCGCCATTGCGGCCCGCAGCGCGTCGTAGCTTGGGAACGTCTTCGCCGGCGCGACGGCCAGCGCCGTTACCACCGGCACGTCGGCTTCGACCGCCACGAACTCTGCCTTGCCGCCGATGCCGCCCGACTGCTCCATCGTCGCGCTACCGGCCAACAGTGCCGACCATTGCGCGCCCGTCAGCGAATCAATCCCGCCAAGCAGCGAAGCCACCGGCACGAAGTAGCCGGTCACTACGCCCGTGGCCTCATCGGCTACCGTGCCGGAGCGTCCGCCGCCCGGCGCCGCGGTGGCTGGTCCGAACACGAGGTCGGGCGTCTCACCGCTAGCTGCAACCCGGAAATGCGACGGGTCGAGGGCGGACGGCAGGGCGCCGCTAAACGTCATCACCTGCCCGGGAAGTGTTTCCGCGGCTGCGGCCGCAGGTTGGCCCGGCAGAGCAGCGAGCGCCGCAATACTCGAATCACGACCCTCCGCCCGGTAAACAACGATGGCCAGCACCACCACGCTGCCGACAAACGCCGTCAACGCGACCGCGAACGCGGCGGACCATGGATTCTTCCAGCGCCTCACGACGGCCTCTCTCCGCCACGGAGGATAACCGCGCAGCCGCCTCCCGTCGTCATTTTTCCAGGGCGTACAATGCCGCACACACCCACCTGCCACCAGAGAGGTTCACCGATGCCCGAAGTACTCTCCGCGGTCGAAACTGCAGACCGCATCCGCGACAAGCAGATGACCGCCTGCGAGGCCGTCGAAGCCGCCCTCAAACGCATAGATGCCCAGAACCCCGCCCTCAACGCCTTCGTCACGCTCGACGCCGAAGGCGCGCTCCGCCAGGCTGCCGCTGTCGATGCCGCGCGCGACCGTGGCGAAACGCTGGGCCTGCTGGCCGGAGTGCCCATCGGCGTGAAGGACCTTGAGCCCGTCGCCGGCCTGCGCTGGACCATGGGCTCGAAAGCCTACGCCGATACGATAGCCACCGAGGATTCGGTGCAGGTTCAGCGCCTCCGTTCACAGGGCGCCATCATCGTGGGCAAGACCAACACCCCCGAATTCGGCTATAAGGGCTTCACCGAAAACAAGCTCTTCGGCGCCACAGGCAATCCCTGGGACCCATCGCGCACGCCCGGTGGCTCGAGTGGCGGCAGCGCCTCCGCCGTGACCGCCGGCATGGTGCCCCTCTGCACCGCCAGCGACGGCGGCGGCTCGATCCGGATCCCCTCAGCATTCTCGGGCTGCTACGGCATCAAGCCGTCCTCCGGCCGCATCCCGCGCGCGGGCGAACATGCCCCCGGCTGGGGCACGCACAGCACCCTGGGCCCCGTCGCACGCACCGTCCGCGATGCCGCTCGTTACCTCGATTGCGCCGTCGGCCCGCACCCGAACGACCTCGATTCGCTCGACGGCCCAGTGGGCGTCTACGAAGCCGCCGCCCAGCGTCAGCCACCGAAACTGCGGCGCATCGCCTGGAGCGCCGACCTCGGCTACGCGGCCGTCGAACCCGAAGTGCGAAGGCTGGCCGAGGCGGCAGCCCATCACCTGGCTGAGGCGCTCGGCGTCGAGTTGGTTGAAGCCAATCCCGGCTTTAGCGACCCACTCCCAACCTGGTACACCATCGCCGCCGCCGGCGACGTGGTCATCGTCGACCGCATGACCCCGGAACAGCGTGCCGTGCTCGAAAAGGGCTTCGTCGCTTTCGCCGACCAGGCTCGCTCGCTCACCGCCGCGCAGATGTGCACGGCCCTCGATGAGCGCCACCAGCTCAATCGCCTCATGACCGGCTTCTTCTCTGAATACGACCTGCTCCTCACCCCCACGGTCGCCTGCACCGCTTTCCCCAAGGAGGGGCCGCCACCGAGGGAGATCGATGGCCGGTCCGTCACGCCGGCAGGCTACTTGCCCTTCACGCCCGCCTTCAACGTGACCGGTCACCCCGCCGCCTCATTGCCCGCGGGGCTCGCCAGCAACGGCCTGCCCGTCGGCCTGCAGGTTGTCGCCCCGCGCCACAACGACCAACTGCTGCTGTCGGTCAGTGCCGCGTTCGAAGCCGCCTGCCCGTGGCAGTTTCCAGCGTAGCCGGGCAACGGGATGACGTACTCCATCGCCGCACGCGACCCCGAAACAGGCGACATCGGCGTCGGCGTCCAGACCCACCAGCCGGCCGTCGGCGCCATCGTCCCCTGGGTCGACCCGCTCGTCGGCGCGGTCGCCACGCAGGCAAGCGTAAACCCACGCTTTGGCCCGCAAGGCCTGGCGCTCATGAAGAGCGGGCTCGATGCCGCGCATGCCCTCCGGGGCATCCTCGCCACGGATTCTGGCGC
>DATNET010000451.1:0-2341 GCA_035606745.1 Tepidiformaceae bacterium | reverse complement strand
TCTGTGGCCCCGATGACCTGCTCGTGCGGGTGCGTGCTGCCGGCTTGAATCGCGCCGACGTGCTTCAACGCATGGGCGGTTACCCGCAACCAGGGGCGAAAGCCCAATTCGATGTCCCGGGATTGGAGTTCGCAGGCGAGGTCGTGCGAGTCGGCGAACGTGTTCAGGGCTTCGCCGCTGGCGACCGGGTGATGGGGCTGCTTTCGGGCCAGGGCTACGCCGAGTTCGTCTCGACCCCAGCCCGCCTCGCGGTCCATGTGCCTGCCGGCATGAGCCTGCAGGAAGCTGGTGCTACGCCGGAGGTCTTCATCACCGCGCACGATGCCCTCATGCAGTGCCAACTCGTCGCCGGGGAGTCGGTCCTGGTGCACGCCGCCGGCTCTGGCGTGGGGGTCGCCGCGCTCCAGATCGCGAAGGCGCTGGGCGCGACGCCGGTCCTCGGCACGGCTGGCAGCGACGAAAAGCTGGCCCGCGCCAGCGAGCTTGGCCTCGATGTCGGCATCAACTACCGGACGCAGGACTTCGCGGTTGAGGCACTGGCCGCGACGGGCGGGAAGGGCGTCGATGTGGTGCTCGACGTGATCGGGGCGGAGTACTGGGACCGGAACATGAAGGCGCTCGCGCCCAAGGGCCGGATGGTGCTTGTCGGCCTGATGGGCGGCGCGACCACGCCGGCGAACCTCGGAATGTTGCTTTCCAAGCGGTTGCAAGTGCGGGGGACGGTGTTGCGGGCGCGTTCCCTGGAAGAGAAGGCGTTGGCGACGCGGGCGTTCGAGAAGAGTGTCCTGCCTCACATGGCGAGCGGGCGCATCAAAGTCATCATCGATAGGGCGTTCCCCCTCGAGGAAGCCTCGGCGGCGCAGGCATACATGGAAACGAATGCGAACTTCGGCAAGATCGTGCTGGAGATGTAGCGCAGCAGGACCCGCCCCGAGCGGAATTAGATACCCATCACGTCGAAGCCCATCGCGACAGCGGCGGTAGCCTGGCGGCGATCATGCGTGGCAAAGACGAGTTGTGGCGCCCTCGCGAGGCGAGCAGCCCGGGCTGTGACCAGGTGAATCGCGTCGAGCGTCCTAACCACGGTCGTCATGGGCGCGCCAGCTTCGCGGAGAAGCACTGGCGTGAGTTCTATGATCGCGACGCCCACGAGCAGTCGCCGAAGCAGGTCGTGCGCCAACGCCACGGTCTCGTCATCGGACAAGTGTCCCTCGAGACGGGCACGGTCAATGGTGCGGCGACACTCCGTCTGCGTGACGGTGCTCGTAAACGACCGATCCCACTCAGCCCAATTCGCCAGCTTCGGCTGCTGCTGCAGAATGACTGAAAGGAGTGTGCTGCTATCCAGGTAGACATCCATCAGTCTCTCAACTCGGAAAGCATCTTGACGATGTCTACTTCCGGCTCGAGCCGAATTGGTTCGAATTCGTCAAGGCGAAGCATCCTCCCCGTTGGCGGCGTGATGATGAGTCCAGCATCCTCCCCTATCGGCTCAAGCCGGGCGACCGGCGTGTTCCGGTCGCAGACGATGATTGTTTCGCCGCCACGCACAGCCGCCAGGTAGGCGCTCAGATGAGCCTTCAGGTCGGAGGTCATGACGCGTCTCATGCGATGATTATAGTCACGTTGGGTCATGTCGGCGGCGGCAGCCGTTCGTTGAGCAGCTTACTTCGCGTTCGCGACGGCCGCGTCGATAAGCTGTTCGAACGCTGCGAAGAGCGCCGGTCCGGCGGCCATGATGCCGGGTGAATGACCGGTTTCGATGGGCCGCACCCTGGCGATTCCACCCGCTTCACGGACGATAAGCGTCCCGGCGCAGACGTCCCACGGGTTCAGCGGTCCTTCGAAGTAGGCGTCGAGGCGGCCGCATGCTACCGAACAGAGGTCAAGCGCGGCCGAGCCTTCGCGACGGAGGTCGCGCACGTCGCCGAGGATGGCAGCGAGCACGCGGGCCTGCCGAACCCGGTGGGCAGCATCGTAGCCAAAGCCAGAACCGACGAGTGCTAAGGGGAGCTGCGCCTGCGGGCTCACGTGGATTGGGTGGCCGTCCCGGAACGCTCCGCCGCCGCGGCGCGCTGTGAACGTCTCGCCCCGCGCAGCGTCGTGGACGACCCCAGCAACGACGTCGCCGTCGACTTCCACCCCGATGGAGATGGCGTACGCGGGGAAGCCATAAAGAAAGTTCGTGGTCCCGTCGAGCGGGTCGACGACCCAGCGCACGCCCGATGTGCCATCGCGGCTGGCACCTTCCTCCCCGAGGATGCCGTCGCTCGGCCGGCTCACCCGGATGCGTTCGACGATCAGCGCTTCGGAGGCACGGTCGACTTCGGTGACCATGTCT